>JASBTO010000174.1 GCA_030148365.1 Kangiellaceae bacterium | reverse complement strand
GGCCCAGGCAACACTCATTTGACTGAATGTTGTGGCCGTTCGTCATGCTGTAGCTGACTCACCCCGAACAGACTCTTTATCTGAACGAAAGGCGCTACCAAGCTGCGCTACACACCGAATTTTGAGCTGTCTCTATCTGCGGAGCCGGGTATCCCCGGCGCCGACCCCTTCGTCACGAACAGACTTCTTTCCGGAACCAAAGGCGCTACCAAACTGCGCTACATACCGAATTTTAAACTGTCTGTTACGACCGGGTGGGGAGTTACCACCGCAGGGCGCACAGTTTAATGGCATTTGCCGAAAAGTAAAACCGTCCGGCGAGAAAATTTGTGGATGGGGCGATCTTGGCGCGCAGGAGGCGGGGTGCTAGGCTGGTCAGATCGGCCTTGAGAGGGGGTGGTGAGTTGCTCGAAATCCGTCAAAACCCTGGTGACAACAGCCTGGTCCTGTGTCTGAGGCCGAATCCCCCTGCCACTCCAAAACAAAATAAAATATTGATTTCGCTGGTAATCGTTGGCCTCGGCATCATCGCGGGTGGTTGGGCGTTACAAGGCTTTTGGCCGATCCTGCCGTTTGCCGGCCTTGAACTGCTGCTCTTGTTATTCGTTACACGACACGTGATCAGGGCCAGTAATCTCAAGCAGCGGCTGCGGCTCGACGAGAGCAATGTCAGACTAACGGAATATACGGACGAGGCGAGAGTGGTCTTCGATTATCCAAGGCCCTGGGTAAAACTCGTCAAAATCGAACAACGGGGCATGCCAGCCCGGGTTTTCCTGCGCTCCCATGGCAAACAGCGGGAAGTGGGCGCTTTTCTGGGCGCCGATGAGAAGTCGGATTTAATACGGACTCTGGAGCGCAGCGTCAGGCATTATATGGCCGGCTCCCGGCCGGTCTGAAGTCGAGGGGTTAATGAACCTCACCGACCTTGAGGATTTTCATGGCATTGGTACCGCCGTGCATACCCATGTGGTCGCCTTTGGTCAGGATCACCAAATCACCTGCCTCCACCAATTCCCGTTGCTCCAGTTCGGCGATGGCCAGGCGGTTGACGTCGTGGCGGGCCAGCACCGTGGGATCAAAGTCGATGGCGGTTACTCCCCGGAACAGGGCGATGCGTCGCAATGTTGCCTGGTTGCGGGACAGGGCATAAATAGGCATGCCCGAGCGGATCCGGCTCATCCAGAGGGCGGTTGAGCCGCTCTCGGTCAGGGAAATAATCGCCTTGACGCCCTTGAGGTGGTTGGCGGTATACATGGTGGCCATGGCGATGGCTTCATCGATTACGCCGAATTCCAGTTCTACCCGATGTCCTGAAACCCGGGTATTTTTCTGTTTCTCCGCGCCCACGCAGACCCGCGCCATGGTCTCCACCGTCCGGGCCGGATTGGCGCCGGTCGCCGTCTCTGCTGACAGCATCACCGCATCGGTACCGTCCAGCACGGCATTGGCGACGTCAAAAACTTCTGCCCGGGTCGGAATGGCGTTGTGGATCATGGATTCCATCATCTGGGTCGCGGTGATTACCAGCCGGTTGAGGACCCGGCACCGATGAATGATCTGTTTCTGGACGCCGATCAATTCGGCATCACCGATTTCAACGCCCAAATCGCCCCGTGCCACCATCGCCGCATCGGAAGCCAGAATAATCTGGTCCAGAGTTTCCTGATCGGCGACCGCTTCCGCTCTTTCGATCTTCGCGACCAATCCGGCCTTGCAGCCGGCATCCGTCAACAATTTGCGGGCGAGGTGCATGTCTTCGGCGTTACGGGGAAAGGAGACGGCCAGATAGTCGACCCCCATTGTCGCGGCAGTCTGGATATCAAGGCGGTCCTTGTCCGTCAGGGTCGCCGCCGACAATCCGCCGCCGCGCTTGTTGATGCCCTTGTTGTTGCTGAGCACGCCACCGACAATGACCCGGGTATTGACCCGGCTGCCACTGACCCCGGTGACTTCCAGCTGGATCCGCCCATCATCAAGGACCAGGATGTCCCCGGGCGCCACATCGTCGGGCAGTTCCTTGTAATCAATACCCACTTCCGACGGGTTGCCGGCGTTCTTGTCGAGTTTGGCATCGAGGGCAAAATCGGCACCTGCGGCCAATTCAACCTTGCCATCCACAAAGCGGGCAACCCGGATCTTGGGACCCTGCAAATCGCCAAGGACGGCGATGTGTTTGCCCATATCGGCCGCTACCTGACGGATCCGCTGACAGCGGTTTATGTGGTCGGCGGCTTCGCCGTGGGAAAAGTTCAGTCGGAAGACGTTGGCGCCGGCTTCTATCAGGCATTGGATGGTTTCCGACGAATCGGAGGCAGGGCCCAGGGTAGCGACAATTTTGGTGCGTCTGTGCATGATGACAATGTTCCGGAAGACAGGCGCTACACAGTCTAAGCAAACCCTGCCGCCAAACCAACCGGTTTTTGAAGGCTCGGGCAAAGCGGTGCCGGCACCGCCGGGCTGCTTGAAGGTCCTTTACGCCGGGCTGGCGGTAAAAGCACCGCAGCAGCCGGACCTGCTGCGGGTATCGGTATGACCGGCATCGCAAAATCCGGAAATATTTCTACTGGATTCTGAAAAAATATAAACCTTTCAGGTTGTTACCGGACTCCCGGAACAGTTGACTCGCCGCCGGGGTTGGCCTATTGTCAAAAGGGTCCATCCAGAATAGAAGGAATTATCTATGATGAAACAATTATTACCATTCGCCGCTTTCCTGATACTCGCCGGTTGTGATGTCGACCAGACGCAGGAAGGGGAGCTCCCCGAGGTCGATGTGGAAGTTGACGCCAAAGAAGGCAAAATGCCCAAGTTTGATGTCGACTGGGCCGATGTCGATGTGGGTACCACCACCAAGACTGTCAAAATCCCCAAAGTGGTTGTCGTCATGGAGGAAGAGGAAGTTGAGGTCCCTTATATTGACGTCAACATGCCCAACGCTGACCCGGGTGATCGGGAAGAGCGGACTATCATGGTGGAAGCGGAAGTTTCGGATACGGAGCACAGTATTGAAATCCGCAAGATACTCGCTTCCGGGGAAAACCTTATTGTGGTTTCCGAGCTGCAGGACGAAGGCACGGACCTTGGCGATCGGAGCCTGCGGGTTTCGGATCAGGTTACCCTTAACGCACCGTCCCTGAATGTTCGCCATTACATTATTGGCGAAAGACCGGACCGTTTGTTCAATGGTCGCTACAAGTATGTCTCCAGCATGGACGAGCTGGAAGACGAGCTGGAAGGCTACAAGGAAATTTATTCCAGATAGTTCTCTCCAGCGATCAAAAAAGTGGTTTTGGCGCAAGCCAAAACCACTTTTTTTGATCATCAATCAGGGCCGGCGAGCAGCTTCTGATCGAATTGCGGAACGGTCAGGCAGGATCCGGCTGCTGATGCCTGCCGCTGCCCAGCTTGCGCCGGAAGAAATTGCGACCATCCGCCAGCGCTGCGTACAGGCAAGGCACCCAAATCAGGGTCACCACGGTCGCGAACACGATGCCGAAGGACAGTGAGATGGCCATCGGAATGACGATCTTGGCCTGGAAGCTGGTTTCAAAGGTAATCGGCAACAATCCGAAGAAGGTTGTCAGGGACGTCAGCACAATGGCGCGGAAGCGCTTGGTGCCGGCCTGAATCGCTGATTCCACCAGCGACAAACCTTCTTCCCGTGCCCGCCCGACAAAGTCCACCATAATCAGGCTGTCATTGACCACCACACCAGCGAGGGCGATGAGGCCAAACATGGACAGGGTGCTCATGGGCATACCCAGAATCATGTGACCGACAATCGCGCCGATAATGCCAAAGGGAATGGTCGACATGACGATCAATGGCTTGATGTAGGACTTCAAAGGGATCGCCATCAGGGCGAAAATCACGAAAATCGCCAGTCCGCCACCTTTGGCGAGATTGGTCAGCATCTCCGAAGTTTCCTTGGCTTCGCCGTCAAGTTCCGTGGAAATACCCGGGAAGCGCTTTTTGATTTCCGGGATCACGGTCTCGAAGATGTCCTTGTTGATTTCACCCGGTTCGACCCGTGACTTGTCCACGTCGGCGGTAATTGTATTGGCGCGTTTGCCGTCGACCCGGCGGATAGATGCGTAGCCTTCGGTCAGTTCGTAGTTTGCCACCCGATTGAAAGGTACTTCGCCGTTGCTGGTCCGAATCAGCATCTTCTCAAGGTCATCGATACTGCGACGCTCTGACAGGGGATAGCGCACCATGACCTTGACCTCATCGTCGCCGCGCTGGAATCGCTGCGCCTCGGCGCCGTAGAAACCATAGCGAACCTGACGGGCCAGCTCAGTCATGGTGATGCCGAGAGTCTTGGCTTCGGGCTTCAGCTCAAGGCTGATTTCCCGGTTACCGCCGGTAAAGCTGTCGGCGATATCATAGACACCGTCGTAGGTCGCGAGCTTGTCCTTGAGCATTTTCGCGGCAGCGCGCAATTCATTGATGTCCTGGGCGACCAGACGGATGGACACCGGCTGGCCGGCGCCGGGGCCGCCGTCCGCGCCAAAGCCGAGGGATTTGACGCCGGGCAGGGTGCCGACCTTCTCCCGCCACAGGGTGATGATATTGTCGCTGTTCACCGCCTGGCCATCGAGCTTGTTGAGTTCCACGAACACGATGCCTTCGGTGTTGCTCCAACTCCAGGTCATCATGTGGTTGACCGCATCAACGCCGTACTCTGCCTGGATGTCGGCATTGACGTCGCGCAGGGATTGCTCGATGAAGGCCAGGGATTCGTTGGTCAGTTCCGCATTGGTGCCTTCGTTCATGTTCAATTCGGCGCGAATGAAGTCACTCGGAATATTCGGGAACCCCACCCAGCGCACCAGCCCCGCCTGGGTAAAGCCGACGCTGACAATGAAAAAGACACAGACAAAGCCCACCAGGGTCAGGTAACGATTTTTCACCGCCCGGCGCAGGAACGGCTCATATTGGTGATTGATGAAATAATGCAGTCCGTCGGTGACCTTGCGGCGAACCCGGGTCAGGGGACCAGGCTTGTCGCCTCCGATGGTCTTGAGCTTCATGTGCGCCAGGTGAGCGGGCAGGATCAGCTTGGACTCGATCAGGGAGAATACCAGGCACAACATGACCACCAGGCCAATGGACGCCCAGATTGGCGACCAGGCTCCGGGCATCATCAGCATGGGAATAAAGGCGGCGATAGTGGTCAGCACGCCGAAGGTTGCCGGCATCGCCACGCTGCGGGCGCCGCGGATGACATTGTCCTTGGACATGCCGTGCTCTTCAATGGCGCTCCAGGAGGCCTCGCCGATGATGATGGCATCGTCCACCAATATACCCAGCACGAGAATGAATGCGAACAGGGTCATCATGTTGATCGACAAGTCCGGCCAGGACCAGGTCATCACAAACAGGGTGCCGAGGAAACAGATGGGTAGTCCCACCATGACCCAGAAGGCCAGTTTCAGACGCAGGAACAGGGCCAGTACCAAAAATACGAGTCCCGCGCCCATGGCCATGTTCGTGAGCATCATGTCGAGACGGTCCTTGAGATAGAAGGACGTGTCTCCCCAATAATCCATTTCCACCGACTCCGGCAGGGTCAGGCGTTTTTCCGCCACATAGTTCCGCACCGCTTCGGCGATATCGAGATCATTCTGGTTGCCGATGGATTTGGCGCGCACGCTGACGCTGGGTTTGCTGTCAAAGCGGGAGAAACCTTCACGCTCTTCAAAGCCGTCGTTGATACTCGCCACGTCACCGAGATGCAGGATGGTCCCGTCGGGTCGGGTCAGTAGCACGACGTTGGCGAAATCATAGCCGGTGTAGGCCTGATTGTTGGTGCGCAACATGATTTCGCCATTGCTCGACTTGATGGTACCGCCGGGCATATTGACGGAGGAACTACGGACCGCGCTGACCACATCGGCCAGGCTCAGATTGTACTCCCGCAGCCGGCTTTCGCTGAGTTCGATGGAAACCTCATAGTCGCGGGCGCCGACAATCTCGACATAGCTTACTTCGGGCATGGCGACGAGATCATTGCGGATTTCCGTCGCCAGGTCCTTTTTCGTGCGCTCGTCCATCTGCTCGCCGGCAATGGTTACCCAGATGACGTTCTGTTGTTGTTTCTGCTCGTAGATCAGCGGTTTTTCCGCCTCCACCGGGAAGCTCAGGATCGAGTCGACCTGGATTTTGGCTTCGTCCAGCACCTTCTGGATGTCGTAATCTTCCTCGACTTCCAGGGTTACGGTACCCATGCCCTCACGGGCCAGGGAAGTGATCTTTTTCAGGCCTTCGATGTTCTTGACCTTCTCTTCAATCTTCAGGCAGATGCCTTCTTCCACTTCCAGTGGCGCCGCGCCCGGATAGGCCACGCGGATTTGCACCATCTGCAAATTCATTTCCGGGAAGAATTCCTTGCGGATGGCAAAGGCCGAGAAGAGGCCGGCAATGATCAGGATCGCCATCAACAGGTTGGCGGCAACCGGGTTATTGGCGAACCAGGAAATTATGCCCTTGTCGGGATCAAACTGTCTCACTGACTGACTCCTTGCTGAACCGGGCCGGAGGCTGAGCCGCTGAGCTCGTTCTGCAGGGTCACCCGGGTGCCGTTGAGCGTACCCTCAAGAGCGGTCATGACCACCCGATCCCCGGTTTCCAGTCCGCCACTGATATACACCTTGTCGTGGGCGCTTCGAAGAATTTCCACGGAGCGGCTGGTCAGGCGGTTTTCCTCGTCAAGGATTCTGACTTCACTGCGCTCGTTGACGGCGTTGCGCGGCAGGACATAGACGTTACTGGCCAGTTTTCCCTCGACCCTGGCTTCGGTATAGATGCCGTAGGGCAGGGGATTGCGCTCGTCGCTGGCAGAATCCTTCAGGCCGTAGGGGTCTTCGATCTGGGCGACGATATAGGAAACCCGGTTGTTCTCGTCAATCACGCCTTCGCTACGCACGATTTTGCCTTGCCAGCGAAAGGCTTTGCCGCCCATATTCGCGGTCAGTTCCACATCGGGCAGTTCCGCCTTGCTGTCGTTTCGGCGGGGCATCTTGACGAAAGGCAAGTCCCGGTCGGTGATTGGTAAACGAATTTCGGCGATTTCGGTGCCATAGACGTCCGCCAACTTGGTGCTGACACCGACGTACTGGCCCAGGGCGGCCATTTTGGATTTCACCAGTCCGTCGAAATCCGCGGTGACCCGGGTGCGGCTGAGATTGCGCTTGGCGCGCTCGACATCGGCCTGGGCGGAGCGGACATTGGCATTGGCTTCAGCGAGTTGGGGTTTGCGCAGCACCAGATCCGATGGCTTGCCATTGCCCTTGTCCTTGTTGATGTTCTGCCAGTCCTTGCTGGCCTGTTCAGCGCGCGCTTCTTCCTGGAGCAGGACAGCCCGGGCCTGGGCCAGACGGGCTTCGGCGGCTTTGACATCGGCTTCGTAATTGGACGGGTCGATAACCACCAGAACGTCGCCTTTACGGAAATGGCCGCCAATGACGAACTGGTCGGAAACCTCGACAATCTTGCCGCTGACTTCCGCTATCAGGGATGAATTGATTTTCGGCAACACGGTGCCCTGACTGGAGACTACAAACTTTACGTCCTCCGGTTCAGCACGCTGCACATCGACGACCACCCGTGGCGGCGGCGGAGTACGCTTTTCCGGCTTGGGCTTCAAGCCGGACATCATGACTATCAATGCGGCAGTCGCCGCTACAAGGCCGAGACCAATCAGGAACTTTTTCATTATGGAAGCAAGGTATCCGAAAATAAACAGCGGCCATTATAACGGATATGCCGGGGCAATCAGTACCAGTGCCTGACTAAACTTTTACCAATTGTTTCAGTGGGCGGGGGAAAACAGGCGCCCTGCGGCGCCTATTTCAACCAGCGTTCGAGCCAGTCGTTGACTACCTGGTGCCAGTAAATGGAGTTGTTGGGCTTGAGCACCCAATGATTCTCATCGGGGAAGATCAGCAACTGGCTGTCGATATTGCGTCGTTGCAGGGCCGTAAAGGTGGCCAGCCCCTGGGTTTCCGGAACCCGGTAGTCGAGGGTGCCATGGACGACCAGCATCGGCGTGGTCCAGTTTTCAACGTAGCTGACCGGATTGTGCTTCTCAAAGGCTTCGGGGTTGTTGAACAGGGGACCGCCATGCTCCCACTCCGGGAACCAGAGTTCTTCGGTGGCATAGTACATCATGCGATTGTCGAAGATGCCGTCGTGATTGACCAGGCAGTTGAAACGATCCGGCCACTTGCCGGCAATCCAGTTCACCATGAAACCGCCATAGGAGGCGCCGAGGGCACAGGTCTTGTCGGCATCGAGAAAGGGGTATTTTTTCAGCGCTGCCGCCAGACCTTTCTGCAGATCCTCAAGCGGCTTGCCGCCCCAGTCACCACTGATGCTGTCAGTAAAGTCCTGGCCATAACCGGTTGAACCGTGAAAATCGATCATGACGGCGGCATAACCCTGGCCGGCGTAGGTCTGGGGGTTCCAGCGATAATGGAAGTGATTGCCGAAGCTGCCCTGGGGGCCGCCGTGGATCAGAAAGGCGACCGGATATTTCTTGCCCGACTCGTAATTGGCGGGTTTGACGACATAGCCATGCACCGTTTCGTCATTCCAGCCCTTGAACTGAAACTGCTCGAATTCGCCCATCGCCAGCTTGTCAAGAGTCGCTTTGTTGACCTGGGTGAGCTGTCGGGGAGCGCTTTTTCCGGTGGCCAGATAATGCAAATCAGCGGGCGCCCGCAGAGTGTCCAGGACATAGATAACGCCCTGATCGGTCGATGCGAAACCGCCGACGTAACCCTTTTCGACCAGCGCCACATGTTTGCCGGTGTCGAGATCGAGGCGCCACAGAGCCTTGTTGCCAAGGTGATAACCGGATAACAGCAGACTCTTGCTGTCTTTCGTGAATTCAAGGGCACCAAAGGAGCGGTCCCATTCCGGGGTCAGGGAGCGGGTTGTGCCCGTGTCGAGGTCCCGCAGCATTACCTGAAAGCGGTCTGATTCAAAACCGGGTCGGGCCATCGCCAACCACGCCAGATGCTTGCCGTCAGGGGAGAATCGGGGCTGGGTATCCCAGGCCGGATTATCCGCCGTCAGGGGCATCAGCTTGCCACCGGCCGCAGGTACCTGATACAGGTCAAAGTTGGTGGACCAGGCTTCCTTGTTGTCGGCGAGCCGGGCGCCGAATACCAGTGACTGGCTGTCGGCGCTGAAACGATATTCCTCATTGCCGCCAAAGGGACTGGAGGGCACGTTGGCCGTCAGACTGGCACTCAGCGAAACCGGCTTGCCAGTGACTTTGCCCGCGTCGCCGAGGCTGACGGTGAAGAGTTGGGACAGGGTGCCGTCGAGCCAGTGATCCCAATGTCTGACAAACAGCTTGTCATAGAGCTGACCACTGATTTTGTCGGACTCCATCGCCTTGCTTTTATCGGCACTGCATTGCAGGGATTTGCACTCGGGAAAGACGCTTGCGGTAAAGGCAATCCGGCTGCCGTCGGGGGCGATCCGGTAGCTGCCGACGGGCACCGGGAGATCGGTGACCTGCTCAGGCTCGACCGCCTCCGGGTTGAGCCGCCAGATCTGGCTGCTGCCACTGCGGGAGGACAAAAAATACAGACTTTGACTCTCGGGGCCCCACTGGGGGCTGCTGTCGTTGGCCGGATCCCGGGTCAGTTGCCGTGGTTGCGGAGCTTTGGCGCGCAAATCGAGCAGATAGATATCGGTGCGGCCCTTGTCCGCGTCCAGATCAGTGCTCCGCAGCGTATAGGCGACATGGCGACTGTCCGGGGAGACCGCAGGATCGGACAAGCGTTTGAGGGTGACCAGATCGGTCGCGTCAAAGGGCTTGGTGTCGGCGGCGACCAGATCCGCACTGGTCAGGACGAGGCCGAATAATGACAGCAGGGTCAAAGACTTGCGGTTTGCCATAATTTTTGTAACGGTGGATGGCTGAGGCGGTTAGTATGAATTACCGATGAATTCATTTCCAGCGTCATGCAGATGACACGGGGGTATTATGGGTTACCTGAAACCGGCGGCAGCAGCTGCCTTTTTGACTGTGTTTTGTTTCGGCGGCGTCATGGCCGGTGATCGGATCACCGGGCGCCAGGACGCGACCCGCTCCGAAGTGATCGCCGCCAACGGCATGGTGGCAACCAGTCAGCCGCTCGCGACTCAGGTCGGGCTGGATATTCTGAAAAGCGGCGGCAATGCGGTAGACGCCGCGATTGCGGCCAATGCCGCCCTCGGCCTGATGGAGCCGACGGGATCCGGTATTGGCGGCGATTTGTTCGCTATCGTCTGGGACGCCAAAGCGCGTAAATTGTACGGGCTCAACGCCTCGGGGCGTTCCCCGAAAGGGCTGACCTTCGCCAAATTGCAAGCTGAGCTCGACACCTCGGGCCGTGATGGGATCCCGCCTTACGGGGTGCTGCCGGTCAGTGTGCCGGGTGCCGTGGATGGCTGGTTCGAACTGCACAATAAATTCGGCAAACTGCCGATGAAAAAGATCCTGCAGCCCGCCATTGAATATGCCGAAAAAGGCTTTCCTCTCACTGAGTTGATTGCCCATTACTGGAAACTCAGCCAACAACGTTATCAGGACGTCCCCGGCGCTTTTGCCGAAACCTATCTGATTAATGGCGAGGCGCCGGCCAAGGGGCAGGTGTTCCGGAATCCCGATCTCGCCAAATCCTATCGGTTACTGGCCAGCAAGGGTCGCAAGGCATTTTACGAGGGCGAAATTGCCGATCGCATAGATAGGTTCATGAAAGCCAACGGCGGCTATCTCCGCAAGGCGGATCTGGAGTCTCACACCTCCGAGTGGGTGCAACCGGCATCGGTCAAATACCGGGGCTACGAGGTGTTCGAGTTGCCGCCCAACGGTCAGGGTATTGCCGCCCTGCAGATGCTGCAGATCCTCAAGCATTTTGATCTGGCCGGTATGGGTTTCAACAGCGCGGACTCCCTGCATGTCCTGATCGAAGCCAAGAAGCTGGCATATGAAGACCGCGCCAAATTCTATGTCGATCCGGATTTCGCCGACATTCCTCTCGACCGGCTCCTGTCGGAACAATACGGCGCCGAGCGAGCCAAACTGATAGGCGAGCGGGCGGCCAGCCGGGTCGAGCCGGGCGTCGCCACACTGGAAGAGGGGGATACCATCTATCTGACCACTGCTGACCAGGATGGCAACATGGTGAGTCTGATCCAGAGTAATTATCGCGGCATGGGGTCCGGGGTGGTGGTGCCCGGGACCGGTTTCATGCTCCAGGATCGGGGCCAGCTGTTTTCGATGGATCCCGATCACGCCAATGTCTACGCGCCCGGCAAGCGGCCCTTCCATACCATTATCCCGGCCTTCGCCATGAAAGATGGTGAACCCTGGCTGAGTTTCGGGGTCATGGGCGGCGCCATGCAGCCCCAGGGCCACGTCCAGATCCTCGTCAACATGATCGACTACGGCATGAATCTGCAGGAAGCCGGAGATGCTGCCCGCTGGCAGCACTTTGGTTCAACCGAACCGACGGAGGCGGCCGACAAGGTCTTGCAGAATGGCGGCTATACGGAAGTGGAGTCCGGCATTCCCTACGACGTGGTGCGGGATCTCAGCGCCCGAGGCCATAAACTACGCTATGGCGTCGGCGGCTACGGCGGCTACCAGGCTATCCTCCATGACCCCGAAGCTGGCGTCTATTATGGCGCTTCCGAATCCCGCAAGGATGGTCAGGCGGCGGGTTATTAGCCATGGCGATAACGATGGCGCGCATCCAGGCAGGGATTTGCAAGAATCCTGTTGACAACCCCGGGGTCCCTGCTTAGAATGCGCGCCTTGCCTCTGGGGCTATAGCTCAGCTGGGAGAGCGCTACAATGGCATTGTAGAGGTCAGCGGTTCGATCCCGCTT
>JASBTO010000173.1 GCA_030148365.1 Kangiellaceae bacterium | reverse complement strand
GGCCCTGGTGCTGCAGTCCCTGGAACTGCAGCCCGACGTCCATCCCGGCGTTATGAACGCAAAGCTGACGCCGGCAGAAAAGCAGCGCCTGGCGGGGCGTATTGCCGCCCGGGTCAATGAACGCAAACCTCTGGCCTATCTCACCCACAAAGCCTATTTCAGCGGCCTGGAATTTTACATCGATGAGCGGGTGCTGGTACCCCGTTCTCCGGTTGCCGAGCTAATCGAGCAGGGCTTTACGCCATGGCTGGTTCCGGACGATGTCGACAACGTGCTGGACCTTTGCTGCGGCAGCGGCTGTATCGGTATTGCCTGTGCCTATGGGTTTCCGGCGGCCCGGGTCGACGTCAGCGATCTGTCCGGAGATGCCCTCGCCGTCGCCGCCATTAACCGGGATCGCCACCACCTGGCGGATCGTCTGGAAGTGGTCCAATCCGATCTGTTCGAGGCCCTCGCAGGACGGCGCTACGACCTGATTGTCAGTAACCCGCCTTACGTGGACGCCGAGGATCTGGCGGACATGCCCGCAGAATTTCATCATGAGCCGCCGCTGGGGTTGGGCTCTGGCGAGGACGGCCTGGATATCACCCGTCGGATTCTGCAACAGGCACGGCAATATTTGACTGATGACGGGATTCTGGTCGTCGAAGTGGGCAATAGCGCTGCGGCGCTTGCCGATGCCTGGCCGAATGTACCCTTTACCTGGCTGGAATTCGAGCGGGGCGGTCACGGTGTGTTTTTGCTTACCGCTGCGGATCTGGATGCCTATGCCGACTGTTTCTGAGTCTCAGCTTCAGGACCGGGTCCGGCAAGCACCCGCTCCGGAAGTCATGGATCTGGCAGCCATTTTCGATCGGGAATTTGCGTCTGAATTCAACACCTTGTTGATACCCGGTGCGCAAGAGCCTTTCTACCAGTGCGCCAAAGGACAGCACGACTGTCACCGGATTTTTTCGACCCGCGACTACTTTGCGAGCGCCTTGCACGAAGTCGCCCACTGGTGCATAGCGGGTCCGCAACGGCGACTCCAGGACGACTACGGATACTGGTACGCGCCTGATGGCAGAGATGCCGACCGTCAGGCAGAGTTTTTCCGCGTGGAAGTCCGGCCCCAGGCTCTGGAATGGGCCTTCTCTCTCGCCAGTAATTCTCTGTTCCGGATCAGTGCCGATAACCTGTCGGGCGCCGGGCTCGATACGACGGCTTTTGCACAGGACGTTGCCCGCCAATTGCAGGAGTATGCCAGGCAGGGGTTCCCGCCGCGCGCCGATCGTTTCATCAAGGCACTTTGCCGATACTATCGGCAGGGGCAGGCGCCAGCATTTCCGGAGGCTGAGCTGTGTTTGAAATTGGCCTGATTATCAATCCCGTCGCCGGGATCGGTGGCCGGGTGGGGCTCAAGGGCAGTGACGGCGCTGCCGTAAAAAAAGAAGCTTTTGCCCGGGGCGCTGTGTGTGAATCCAACCGGCGCACCGGGGATGCCCTGGAAGTGCTGTTGCCGTGGCGTGAACAAATCCGGTTTCTTACAGTAAAGGGAGAGATGGGTGCCGAGACCGTGGCCCGGCTCGGATTTAGCTGTGAAGTCATTCATGAGTACACGGGCGAATCGACCCCGGAGGATACTGTGACGGCAGCCCGGCGCCTGCAAGATCGGGGTGTCGATTTGCTGTTGTTTGCCGGCGGCGATGGCACAGCCCGGAATGTCTTTGATGCCATCGGTGACGAATTCCCGGTACTCGGGATCCCGGCGGGCACCAAAATCCATTCCGGCGTCTACGCAGTGACGCCCCAGGCTGCCGGTGGTGTCGTTGCCCGGCTGCTCGACAACAAGGCCGTGGGGCTGATGGCCGCATCGGTCATGGATATTGATGAGGACGCGTTTCGGCAGGGCATTGTCAAAGCCCGCCGTTATGGTGAAATGCTGGTGCCTGATATTGAAGAGCTGGTGCAGGCAGTCAAATCCGGAGGCGGGGATGTCGATGCGGCGGCGCTCACCGATATTGCGGAGTTCGTCGCCGAATCCGTTGCACAGGGCGGCACCTGGCTGATCGGTTCGGGCTCGACCTGTGCGGAAGTCATGAATGTGCTGGGTCTGGAAAATACGCTGCTTGGCGTGGATGTCCTGGTTGACGGGGCGGTCGCGAAAGCCGATGCTGCCGAGCAGGATCTGTTGGCGGCCATCGACCAGTCCGAAACCCCGGTGCGGGCAGTGGTCACCGTGATTGGTGGACAGGGGCATATTTTCGGGCGGGGTAACCAGCAGTTCAGTCCGGCAGTACTCAAGCGCCTCGGCAAGGAAAACATTTGGGTGATCGCGACACCGGGTAAACTGCGCGCACTGGCGGGGCGGCCCTTGCTCGTGGACACAGGAGATGTCGGGCTCGACCGGTCCCTGGCGGGCAGCGTTCAGGTTGTCGTGGGCTACGAGCGCTTTGCGCTTTATCGGGTCGGATTGCCCGGGAACATGCCTGATGAACACCCGGACGGTTAAGCGATTGGCCCCGATACTTGTAAGCAATATCTCACCAGTTTATACAGCAAATGCTGAAAAAAGCGTCGCCACGATCTCGAATATTTCTCCGAAGAGCTATGTATTCCGTTGAAAAATATAAATAAATGCGCTTTTTCTCGAGGGCGTCACAGGAAGTACATAAAACTGTCATCGTTTGGCCATTGTTTCTGCGCCGGGGATTGATAGATTGGATCCAGTCAGGAGGAAGCCTGTGTTAATTGCGAACAAGGATGCCATCGAGTTTAACAGGAAGACAGGGATCCACGGACGGGATCACGGATGAACAGGTCGGGCCCGGATGCCTGAAACTTGCGATGGATAGCCAGTCTGGTGAAAGCAGCGGTCATGATGACCGCTTTTTTTTTGCCTCGATAAAAGTTGTTATTCAGGAGCCATCGGATTGCATCTTGCGGATCAGAAAGCGCATTGGGTGCAGGGCTTTGGCCAACCGCTTGCTGACGGGCAGGGGCGCTCCGTCAAGAAGCGCCCCGATCAGATCCGCCGCCACCAGTGACGCTGTCAAACCGCGACTGCCGTGACCGCAATTGATGAACAGTCCCGGTTCAAAGGGTGCGGGGGGACATTCTGTGCTGTTGCCTTTGTCCAGCATCCCGGTATAGGCGCTTCGATAGGATGCGGCGCTGGCAACCGGCCCGATGAGGGGCAGCCGGTCCGGCGTGGTCAGGCGCACGCCAACCTGGCCGTCGGGCGCGGCGGTGTTGTTCAGGGCCTTTATTCTGGCGGCCACCCAGGCGCTCGTAGCCGGCACCATTTTTGCCAGCGCATCGAGATTTTCAATTTCTGATGTGGCCAGGAGTTGCTGTTTCTCTGACACATCAAAACTGGCCCCAAGATAGTGACTGCCCCCGCAGGCCGGCGTCAGGTAGTGGTCGCCGCACAGCAGGCAATTGAGCGGGCAAATTTCAGTCAGGTCCGGTAACTGCGTCAGTTGGCCCCGCATGGGGGTCAGGGATGCGAGAAGCTCAGTGCCCAAATGGACATCAGCGAGACCCGTCGCGGCGCCGGTACAGATGACCACGGCGTCAAAATCCGAAAAGTTTTCCTTGCCGGTCGACAGGCTCCAGCCTGCCGGCTGCCTCTTAAGGCCTGTGATCCGGGTGTTTGTGACGATACGGATATTCCGGCCAGAGGTCAGGTCGTTACAAAAAGCTCTAGTCTCCAGGTAGCCGGCTGCGGACAGCCATAAGGCCGGATCCCCGACCCTCAAACCGGCACGCCTTGAAGCCGCATCGACATCGAGCCAGTCAGCCTCAATTCCCTGGCCGGTGAGAGCGCCGGCGATACTTTTTAGACGGTCCCGACTCTCCTCATCGGTGCCCAGAAAAAGAGCGCCGCCGGTTTCGCCAAAATCCGGAC
>JASBTO010000128.1 GCA_030148365.1 Kangiellaceae bacterium | reverse complement strand
CAACAGCGGCGGTATTCTCACGGTGACCTTCCCCGACCGGTCGAAAATCATTATCAATCGCCAGACCCCGGTCCGGCAGTTGTGGATCGCCGCCCGCAGCGGCGGCTTTCATCTGGATCACGATGCCGACCATCGCTGGGTGCTCGACAGCGATAATGAACCCCTGGTCTCGTTGCTGAACCGGCTCTGCAGCGAGCAGGCCCAACAATCCGTTTCCCTTGATTTGCCATAAATGAGGTCTTTGTCTTGAATCACCAGCGCGCTCCCCACGATACGTCCGACTCCCTGTTGCCCGGCATCGAGCTGAATCCCCCCGGCGAAGCCTCTGCCAGCGTTATCTGGTTGCATGGCCTTGGCGCCGATGGCCACGACTTCGAACCCATCGTCCCGGAGCTGAACCTGGACCCGGCCCTCGCTGTTCGTTTTGTGTTTCCCCACGCGCCGGTACAGCCGGTGACCATCAATAACGGTATCGCAATGCGCGCCTGGTACGACATAAGAACACCGGATCTGGCCGAACGCGAAGACGAAGAAGGCCTGCGCCAATCCTCCGGGCTGGTGGAAAAGCTGATCGAGCGGGAGATTTCCCGGGGCGTTGCCGCCGAGCGCATCGTCCTCGCCGGATTTTCCCAGGGTGGCGCGGTAGCCTTGCACCTCGGCTTGCGTTATCCGCGCCGCCTGGCCGGTATCCTGGCCCTGTCGACCTATCTGGTCGCCGGCCACAAGCTCGCCGGAGAAGCCCACCAGGCCAATCGTGATACGCCTGTGTTCATGGGCCACGGCAACCAGGACCCCGTTGTGCCGGAAGCTCGCGGCAAGGCCGCCCGGGACCTGCTCACCAGTGCCGGACATCCCGTTGAATGGCACAGCTACCCGATGCCTCACGCCGTGATCCCGGCGGAAATCCGGGATATCGGCGCTTGGCTCGCGGCCCGGCTTTCCGACTGACCCTGCTGAAAAACTGTCTTACAGTTTCCTCCCGGAGTGCATTTCTTTTCCGCTCCGGGTTGGGCAAACTGTTCCGCAATACTGAATCGAAGGGAGTTTTCTCCATGAAAGTGTATGGCCTGTTCGCGGTTGTCCTGGCGCTGTTGAGCCCGGTGGCATCCGCCACCGAAGCGAAGGACGTCAAAGCCTTCACGCTGGATAACGGCATGAAATTTCTGGTGCTGGAGGATCACTCCATCCCCAATGCCAATCTGTATCTGTTCTGGAAGGTCGGCTCCCGCAACGAAGTTCCCGGTATCACCGGCCTGTCCCATTTTTTTGAACACATGATGTTCAACGGCTCGGAAAACTACGGCCCGAAAATGTTCGACCAGACCATGGAAGCCGCGGGCGGCGCCAACAATGCCTATACGACCGAAAACACCACCGTCTATACGGACTGGTTTCCAAGCGACGCCATGGAGACAATTTTCAAACTGGAAGCGGATCGGGTGCGGGCGCTGACCCTTGACGACGAAATGATCGAAAGCGAGCGCGGCGTAGTCACCTCCGAGCGCTCCACCGGTCTCGAAAATTCCAACTTCCGGGCTATCTGGGAAGAGGTCAAGGGCGCTGCCTTCCGGGCCCACCCCTATTCCTGGCCGGTGATTGGCCACCAGTCTGATATCGACAACTGGTCAAAGCAGGATCTGGTCGACTACTTCAAGACCTATTACGCCCCCAACAATGCCGTTGCCGTCGTGGTCGGCGATGTCAGTACCCGAGACGTGAAAAAACTGGCCGAGCGACATTTTGGCGACATACCGGCCGGCAAGGCGCCGCGCCCTATCCATACCGTCGAGCCGGAGCAGAAAGGCGAGAAACGGGTCTTTGTCAGCAAGGCGTCGGTGACGACGCCCAACCTGATGATTGCCTACAAGATCCCGGCCACCAGCGATCCTGATTACCATGCGCTGTCTCTGCTGGCCAGCCTGCTCGGCGACGGCAACAGCTCACGGCTGTACCGGCAGCTGGTGGACGAGCAACAGCTCGCAACCGACATTTTTGTCTACATGCCGGAAAGCTTTGATCCGAACCTGTTCTATATCTACGCCGTGGCCGCCGACGGTATCAGTCCCGAGGCTCTCGAAAAGGGCATTTACCGGGTCCTGGAGACCGTCAAGACCGAGGGTATCGATGACAAAGAGCTGCAGAAGGTCAAAAACGGCAAGTTGATGGAGTTCTACCGGACCCTGGAGACCATCAATGGCAAGGCCGACACCCTCGGCTCCTATGAACTCTACTTCGGCGGCTACGAGAAACTCTTCGAAGCGCCGGAAGACTTCAACCGGGTCACCCGCGACGACATTGTCAATGCCGCCCGCGAATATCTCGCCAAATCCCGCCGCACCGTCGGCATCCTGGACAAGGCAGAGCCCGAAGATGAACTGGCCGCTCTGCCGGCAACTTCTAACGAGCGGGGAGAATAACATCATGAAATCAACACTGATTATCCTCTTATCCCTGATCGTCGGCGCCTTTGCCGGCGCCGGCCAGACGGCCGACAGTTTTCGTATGCCCGATTTCGAGCAGGTACAACTCGACAATGGCCTGACCCTCTACCTGATGGAGCAACATGAAGTGCCTCTGGTATCGGTCGCAGCCTTCGTCCGGGCCGGTGCGGTCCTCGATGGCGAGCAGATGGGACTGGCCAGCATGACCGGCGACGGACTTTTGTTCGGCACCGACAAGCTGCCCAAGAAAGCCGTGGAAGATACCTTCGAATTTGTCGGCGCCAATCTGGCGACCAGTGTCGCCAGTGACTACTCGGTGCTGTCCATGAGCAGTGCCAAAAAGGATTTGAATGTATTGCTGCCGATCTTTGCCGATCTGCTCACCCGACCGACCTTTGCCGCTGACGAATTCGACAAGCACCAGACCCGGACCCTGGCCCAATTGCAACAACGCCGGGAGAGCCCCCGCTCGGTGATCAATGATTATTTCGACCGGGCCATGTTTGGCGCCGACGGCTATGGCAACCCCGTCAGCGGCACCCAGAAAACCGTCGGTGCCCTGACGCCGGACGAGCTCGCCGGTTTCCACAAGGACTGGTACCAACCCGACAATGTCGCCCTGGTCGTGGTGGGTGATTTTGCCACCCGCGACATGATCGCACGGCTGAAAAAGCAATTCGGCGGCTGGCAGGGTCAAAGCAAGTCCCGCCCGGATTCGGATAATGCCTTGCGTACACTCGATGGCAATCAGGTCGTACTGGTCAACAAGAGCGACGCCCGGGAGAGCACTTTCATGATCGGCGGCCCCGGCATCACCCGGTCCAACCCCGACTATGTTCCGCTGATCGTCATCAATACCGTGCTTGGCGGCCGCTTTACTTCCTGGCTAAACGACGAGCTGCGGGTCAACTCCGGCCTGACTTACGGCGCCCGCAGCCGCTTCAATGCACTGGAAGAGGCGGGGACTTTCGCCATTTCCACCTTCACCAAGACCGAATCCACCGAAGCCGCCATGGATCTGGCCCTCGAAACCTACCAGCGACTCTGGAGCCAGGGCATCGACAAGGCGGCCCTCGATTCGGCAAAGAACTATGTCAAAGGCCAGTTTCCACCGGACTACGAAACCAACTCACAGCTGGCGGGACTGCTCGGACAAATGTTCATCTTCGGTTTCGGGCCGGCGTTCATCAATGATTTCGAGCAGCAGGTCGACTCCTTGACGACCGACAAGGCGCGGCAGCTGATCGAGAAGCATTTCCCCCGGGATGACCTGCAGTTTGTGGTTATCGGCAAGGCCGACGCCATCGCCGAACTGATGAAGAAATACGGCACCGTCAGCCGCTACGAGATCGAAGCCGACCAATACGGCGACTAGCCGGGAACCGGAGCGCAGCGCCTCACGGCCTGCGCCTGGTCAACTTGTCAGGCACCGGAAATGCCGTAGAATGACCCCATAATCAGAAAGGGGGGAGGCATTTCCGATGCTGACGCAAACGGGGACCCGGGAGATCTCCGGCAGACGTCACCCGGCAGCCGCTTATCTGCCGGATTTCTGCCACATCCATTCGGTGCTTGCGGTACTGATTGCCGGCGAACTGGTGGCCCTGGTGTTCACCCTGGCCAATTCCCATCTTGCCGACGGCTTCTGGGCCCGCCTCGGCCTGACCTCCCTGTTTATCCAGTGGATTGGCCTCGCCACCACCGCCAGTCTTTGCCTGCTCAAACGCAAGGTGCGGGATCTCTCCCTCGAGCGCTTCTCGATCATGGGTCTCGGCATTATCTTCCTGATCACCCTGATCTGCAGTCTGATCAGCCTGCGCTTCGTAATCGCCGGACGCCTGGATTTGAACCAGGACTGGTATTTCCTGTTCCGGAACCTGGTCATCAGCTTGATGATGGGCGCAGTAGTATTCCGGTACTTCTATTTGCACCAGCAATACCGGGTACGCTTGCAAAGCGAGGCGGAAGCCAGGGTCCAGGCCCTGCAGTCCAAAATTCGCCCCCACTTCCTGTTCAACAGTCTCAATACTATCGCCAGCCTGATCCCCGACGACCCGGCCCAGGCGGAAATCCTGCTGGAGGACTTTTCCGACCTGTTCCGGGCCAGTATGGCGAAACCGGATCGCCTGCTGCCGTTCAGTGCCGAGCAGTCCCTGTGCAAACGCTACCTCCATATTGAGCGCCAACGCATCGGCGAGCGCCTGAACTGGCAATGGCGGCTGGACGACTTTCATGACGATCTGCTGATGCCGCCCCTGTCCCTGCAACCCTTGCTGGAAAATGCCGTGTACCACGGGATCCAGCCGCGCGTGCCCGGCGGCACTATCGATATCCACTGCCGCACTATCGGCAAGTACGCGGAGATTGCGGTCACCAATCCGTTGCCGGAGGCCGGTAATCAGCGTCCCCCCGGTAGCCAGATCGCGCTGAAAAACATCGCCGAACGTCTTCGGGTACTCTACGGCGGCGACGCCTCCCTGCAAATCCGGCGCGGTGAACACAGCTTTTGTGCCCGCCTGCGATTTCCGACCGGAAGAACTTCATGAAACTGCTGATCGTTGATGATGAACCCCTCGCCCGCAAGCGCCTGACTCGCCTGGTCGAGGACATCGGCACTGCCCGGATCGTTGGCGAAGCGGGCGATGGCAACGAGGCCCTGGCGCTGATCAGACAACTCCAGCCGGACGTACTGTTGCTCGATATCGCCATGCCCGGGCTCGACGGACTGGCCACGGCCCGCGAACTTCAGGCCGGCAACCAGAGCCCCAGGATCATTTTTACCACCGCCTATGAGCAATACGCCCTGACCGCTTTTGAAGTGGACGCGGTCGATTATCTGCTGAAACCGGTCAAGGCCACCCGTCTGCAAGCCGCGCTTGAAAAAGCCCGAACTTTGCTCGTCGCCCCGTCCGGCAAGTCCCGTTATATCAGCGCCCGGGTCCAGGACGAACTGGTCAGGGTTCCCCTTGCGGAGGTTCTGTGCCTGATGGCCGATCAGAAGTACGTCAAGGTCCGCCACAGCAAGGGGCGTCTGTTAATCCATCAAAGTCTCAAGGAACTGGAAAAGGAATTTCCTGACGAGTTGATCCGGATCCACCGCAGCGCCCTGGTGCCTGTCGACCGCCTCGAGGCACTGGTCAAGGACGGGAATGGCAAACTGCAGGTGCGCATCCGGGGATCGCAGGAACTGCTGGAAGTCTCGCGGCGCCATGCGCCCGCTGTGCGCGCCCTGATGAAAACGGAATAATCCCCCTGTCCGGAGACAATTTCGCCCTGCAGCACAGGCCCGGGCTTGTGCTAGAATAATCGCCATCACCGAATACTGCTGTCGACTCCATGATTTCACTGGTCAGAATTGCCACCCGGCAAAGCCCGCTTGCACTCTGGCAAGCGGAATACGTCAAGGCCCGTTTGCTGGCCATCCATTCCGGACTTGAAGTGCAACTGGTCCCCATGACCACCCAGGGTGACCGGATCCTGGGTACGCCGTTGACCAAAATCGGCGGCAAGGGCCTGTTCGTCAAGGAACTCGAAAAAGCCATGCTCGAGGGCGAGGCGGACATCGCCGTCCACTCCATGAAAGATGTACCCATGAGCTTTCCGCCGGGCCTGGTTCTCGCGGCCATCTGCGAGCGCGAAGACCCTTGCGATGCCTTTGTCTCGAACCATCACGATTCTCTCGACAGCCTGCCCGAGGGCGCTATTGTCGGCACCTCCAGCCTGCGCCGCAAAAGCCAGCTGCTGATCTGCCGGCCGGATCTGCAAATTCGGGATCTGCGCGGCAATGTCGGTACCCGCCTGAAAAAACTCGACCAGGGCGATTACGACGCCATTGTCCTCGCCAGCGCCGGCTTGCTGCGTCTCGACCTGAAAGCGCGGATCAAGAGCCGGATCAGTGCCCGGCAAATTCTGCCCGCCGCGGGACAGGGCGCCGTCGGGATCGAAATCCGGGACCAGGAGCCCGAACTCGCGGCACTGCTGTCGCCACTGAACGACGCGACGACCTGGCGCCGGGTCAGTGCGGAGCGAATCGTCACCACCCGGCTGGGTGGCAGTTGTCAGGTTCCCATCGCGGCTTTTGCCGAAGTTGAAGCGGGGCAAATGACCCTGAACGCACTGGTGGCCGAGCCGGATGGCAGTCGCGTCCTGTCCGCCGGCGCGACCGGTCCTGCGGACGACTTCTCGGCTATCGGTAACCAGGTGGCCGGGGATCTGGCCAGCCAGGGCGCCGACACAATTATCGAGCGGCTTGCCTCTGCCGGCGCACACGAATAACCTTTGCTCTGATCACACTGGACCCGGATGGCCATGAACCCCGACAAGAAAGTTAGCCCTGACAAGCAAACCGGGCGCAAAAAGAAATCCCCGGCCCGCAAGAAAAAGTCCACCGCCCAACCGGCCCGGTCGAATGCGCCGCTCATCCTCGTGCCCCGTCCCGGCGAGCCGGGCGAGGCGCTGGCGGCGGAGTTGTCGAAACAGGACCTGGATGCCAGATGGCTGCCGCTGCTGCGCATCGAAGCCCTCGATCCCGGCGAACTCGGCATCGGACAGGCCGCCATGCTCGACGCGGAGGTGCTGATCTTTGTCAGTGCCAACGCGGCCAGAATCGCCCTCTCCGGACTCGACAAAATCCAGGTCACCCTGCTAAGCGAGAAAATCATTGTCGCGGTCGGAGACGCGACCCGACAGGCGCTGCTCGATCTGGGCTGTCACCATGTCCTGGTGCCCGACACGCCAGACAGTGAAGGCATCCTTGCCCTCAACGCCCTGCAGGACATTGCTGACAAGAAAGTGACCCTGTGCCGCGGCCGCGGCGGTCGCGAACTGATCCGGGACACGCTGACGGAGAAAGGCGCGGAAGTCAGCGTTTTTGAAAGTTATCGCCGGCTTGGCCCTGACGCGAAGACTGCCAAGGCCTGGCAACAACTGCTCGGCAAACCGGAGATAATATCCAGGACCCGCGTCACCATCATCACCTCCGGTGAAATGCTTGAACAATTGGCGATACAGCTTGATAAGGCCGAATTCCCGCGCAAGCAGATGCCGATACTGGCGGTCGGAAAGCGCTTGCAAACCCTGGCGACGGACGCGGGATTCGACCCGGTCATTACCGCCGGCGAAGCGGCCAATGCTACACTTGTCCGCCACTGCCTCGACTACATTGCCCAGAGCCAACAACCCAGAGAAGAGTCAATGACGGATCCCGAATCAGGCGCTAAAAATCCCCAGTCCGCGAAATCCTCGCCGGACAACAAAACGACCAAGAGCGATGCGGCAAAAACCGCCAAATCTGCGCCCGCGACCAGTCAACCGGCGGCAGGGCCGGCCCGTGATTCCGACGCCGCGACAGCAACCGGCACCGGCCAGCCAACGTCGTCTACCCAAAAAGACAAACCTGACACCGACCCGGACAAGCCTGACGCACCCATCAGTGATGCCGACCTGAGAAAGTCCGGCCAGGACTCTATGACTGCCGCCCGGCTTCAGCCCCGGGAGCCCGCTCGGAAGAAGCGCGGCACCGGCAGAAGCTGGCCCGCCTGGCTGGCGTTATTGCTGTTCCTGGTGCTCGGCGCCGGACTCACTTACCTCTGGCAGGAACAACAGAAACTCCAGCAGAACTGGCAATCGCTGAGGGACGATACCCGCACGCAGAATCAACAGTTGAGCAACCGGATTGACAGCGAATTGCGCCAGACCCAATCCACTCTGGAGCAAGAATTGTCCGCGGTACGGGATCGACTCCCGGCCCTCGAGCGGAGCGTCGAGCAGTTGCGCGAGCAAATGATCGAGACCCGCAAAATCACCCGCATTACCAGCGAAGGCCAGCAGGATGCCTGGCTGCTCGCCGAAGCGGAATTTCTGCTGCGCCAGGCCAGCCAGCAACTGGCCCTCGGTCATGACGTCGACACCGCATTGGCCCTGCTTGGTAGCGCCGATGAGCGGTTGCGGGCGGTCGATGACGACAGTTTGTTGAAGGTTCGGCAGGCCATCGCCAACGACGAGGCGCAATTACGTGCGCTGGCCCGGCCGGATGTCGAAGGCATCGTCCTGAAGCTGCAGGCCCTGATCGGACAGATCCCCGACCTGCCCCTCGCCGCGCTGACCTTGCCCGAGACCATCGCGGGGGACACGGATCCAGACACCGCCGCCGGGGAAGACTGGCAAGCCAACCTGCGGGCCGCCTGGGCGGAAATCCGGGACAAGGTGGTCGTGGTCCGCCACCATGACGAACCCCTGCAACCCCTGATGAGTCCCGACGAACGCCGCTATCTGAACCAGAATCTGTCCCTGGCCCTGCAAAGTGCCGAGTTGGCGGTATTGCGTCGTCAGCAGGCCATTTACGAAAGTGAACTGGAGCAGGCCCGGGCCTGGACCCGGAATTTTTTCCAGCAGGAAAACCCTGCCACCCGGGGTTTTATCGAAAGTCTGAATCAGTTGCACAGCAAGAAAATCGCCCCGGAATTTCCCGACCGCCTGGCGAGCCTGCCGTTGCTCAAAGCCATCAACGAAGTGCAATTGAAAGACTGGCTGCGGCAACGGGCACAAGACGCCGAGAGTCGCCAGGACGCGAATCAGGAGCCTGACCAATGAGACTGCGCTGGTGGATCCTGCTGGCGCTGATTGCCGGCCTGCTGCTCGGGACCTTTATCAAGGATATCCCGGGCTTTATCGTCATTGCCGTTGGCACGACCACCATTGAAGTCAAATTGTGGATAGCCATTGCCCTGTTCATCTTGCTGCTGGTCGTCAGCGCATTCGTTTTCTACCTGTTGCGGGGCATTTTCGGGACCACCGGACGGGCCGTGCGACGGGTTGTCGGACGGGATCAGAAACAGGGACGGCGCAAGACGCTCGATGGCATGATTGCCCTGGCTGAAGGCCACTGGAAAACCTGTGAGGATTTGATGGTATCGGCGGCCAAATCGTCCGATACCCAGTTGATCAATTATCTGGCCGCGGCCCAGGCCGCCCAAGAGCAGGGCAAGGAAAAGCGCCGTGACGAATACCTGCGTCTCGCCCACCGGGCCCAGCCGGACGCGCAAATAGCGGTCGGCCTGACCCAGGCGCACCTGCAACTCAAGCAAGGCCAACTGGAACAGGCCCTCGCGACCCTCACGCACCTGAAGTCAGTCGCGCCCCACCATCCCCATGTCCTGAAACTTCTGCAGCGCCTCCATCAACGCCTGCAGGACTGGGAAAGCGTTTTGCAGTTACTGCCCAAGTTGCGCAAGTACCGGGTGCTCAGCGACGCGGAACTGCTGGAACTGGAAACCCGGGCCACCATCGGCAAGCTGCAGCAGGCGGACTTGCAAGGCGTCGACCGGATCCGGGAAATCTACGGGGCAGCCGGCAAGCAGCCGCGGCAACAAGCAGCGGTGATCCACGAGTATGCGGAATTGCTCATTCGCCACGGCGCCTGGGCCGATGCCGAAGCCGTTCTGCGGGAAAGCCTGAACCGGCAATGGCATGAGGAACTGGTCCTGCTCTACGGTCAGGTCCGGTTTGAGCCACAGCAGCAATTGGAAACCGCCGAGCGCTGGCTCAAACGCCAGCCCAATAATGCGGCATTGCTGCTGACCCTGGGCCGCCTGAGTCTGGCTTCGCAGCTCTGGGGCAAGGCCAAAGCCTATCTGGAGAAAAGCCTGTCCCTGCGACCGGCGCCGGAAACCTACCTGGAACTTGCGGCCGCCCTTGAACAACTGGAACAGAACCAGGAAGCGCTGAATGTTTACAAGAAAGGACTCACGGAAACCCAACGGCTGGCAGCGCCCGGCCTCTCAAGCCACCCCGGACTGCCGTCTCCCGACTAGTGTACGCCTGAAGGTGTCGCGACAGTCCCCCGGATTGCGCGGGCATCATAGCGAGGCAGCGCCGGGGCTCAGTCTTCCGGCTTGAAAATCTGGATCAGATCCCCCGCCGCACCCTTGCGATCCCGGTTACCGGGCTTGTCTTTCGGCAATTCTTCAGACATGGCTTTCCGGTAGCCACAGGCCACGCATTCCTGATATTCGATCTGATTCAGCTCGAACACCACCAGGCGGTCTTCGGCGTCACATTGCGGACAGACAGCGCCGGCAATAAATCGTTTTCGGACGGGGGTCTCGGTCATGGACAGCACTCTGAGGTTCAATGCCCGGATTATACACCGGCAAGACGCCGTGCGAACACGCCGGTACGGGCTAGTGTCGCCTGTCTCCGGCTGGTATGGTGCCCGCAGGTTAATAATTTTCAGATGATCGTCACCGACGGCCCCGACACAATTTATGAGCGACAAGTCTCTCGCAATATTGATTACCCTCATTGCCTACAAACTGGTGCTGGTCGGGATCGGCCTCTGGGCCCAGCGCCGCACCCACGACAATGATGATTTCTTTCTGGGCGGCCGGGGTCTCGGCGCCTGGGTAGCCGCCATCAGTGCCTCGGCGAGTTCCTCTTCCGCGTGGACCCTGCTGGGCGTCAGTGGTGCGGCTTTCGCCTGGGGATTATCGGCAATCTGGCTATTCCCCGCCGTCATGATCGGCTTTCTGTTCAACTGGATATGGCTGGCGCCGAGACTGCGCCGTCAGTCCCGGGACCTCGGTGCCATAACGGTGACGGACATGATGGTGACCGAACCGGATTCGCCCTTCGCCGGGACCATTCGCAAAGTTGCCTCGATGATCATCATTTTCTGTTTCGCGTTTTACGTCGCCTCCCAGTTCCAGGCCGCCGGGAACAGTTTCCAGTCGGCGTTCGGCATGTCCGCCCAGTCCGCCATTCTGCTCGGCGCCGGTATCATCCTCGTTTATACCCTGCTCGGCGGCTTCTGGGCCGTCAGCGTCACCGACACATTGCAGGGTCTGATCATGGCACTCGCCGCCATTGTCCTGCCCGTCGCCGCAGTGATCGCGGTGGGGGGACCGGCAGCGCTTTACGACAGTTTTATGGTCGTACCGGACACCCTGACCGGTGCCGGGGAGACGTCCCTGACCGGCCGCTGGCAGGGGCCGGCCGCGCTCGGATTTGTCGTCGGTACCCTCGGAATTGGCGCCGGTTATCCGGGACAACCCCATGTCGTCAACCGGTTCATGGCGCTCAAAGATGAAAACTCGGTCCGCAAAGGCCGTCTGATTGCCCTCGGCTGGGCGGTGATCGTGTATTGCGGCATGCTGCTGCTGGGCTGGAGCGCCCGCTTGTTGTTTCCGGGCAGTGGCAGCGAAGAGCAGATCCTGTTCACCGCGGCCCACAGTCTTTTCCATCCGGTACTGGCGGGCATTATCATGGCGGCGGTGCTGTCGGCCATCATGTCGACCGCCGACAGCCAGATCCTGGTCACGGCGTCTTCCGTCGCTTATGACCTGCGCAAACACAAGCAGGCCGACAAACCACGCACCCTGTGGATCTCGCGCCTTGCGGTATTGGGGATTTGTGTGGCCAGCGTGCTGCTGGCTCTTTATGCGCCGGACAAGATTTTCAGCCGGGTGCTGTTTGCCTGGCACGCGCTCGGTTCCAGTTTCGGGCCCGTGCTGATCACCCGTCTGGCCGGTCGCCACATGCCATCGGGCATCGTGCTCGTGACCCTGCTGGCCGGCTTTATTCTGACGGTTCTGTTGAATGCACAGGCCAACGCTCCCGGTGATTTCCAGGAGCGCCTGATCCCGTTCGTGGTGGCGATGGCCATTGCCTGGTTCGGCTCACATGGCCGGCGCTGAAGCCTCACCCTCGTGGTGCAGGGCGGAGCGCCTAGGCCCGATCGTGCGAGTCCGGATTATGACTTCTGATCTTGCGAAGAATGGACTGATAAAGCGAGCGCCAGAAATCTGCAAACACTGCGCCGATGACGATACCAAGGAAAAGTTCAAACACTGTAGGACTCCTGCTGATGGGGACTGGGTGCCTGTTACCGGTTGCGGATCCTGCCCGCGAGCACTTCCGGTACAGATTGGTACTTACATGATTAATGCTTACCCAAGTAAAATGCATTTATCATGCCAACCCGCTATCGTCCGGTAACCCTGTGAAATATCGGCAAAAAAATACACTGCCCCGGCCACCTGCGACCGGCAGGGGCGCGAACTTGGCGAAATCCACCAACATATTACGGAAACCACCATGCCTGATTGGCTGACTCTGTTACCGCCGGCGCTGGCCATTACCCTGGCGATCTGGAAACGGGAAGTTATCCTGGCCTTGCTGCTGGCCCTGTTCAGCTCCGAGTGGCTGATCGCCGCCGGCAATCCCGGTCTCGGCTTCACCGGCGCACTGGAGCGCATGATTGCCGTCTTCGGCGATGCCGGCAACACCCGCATCCTCGTGTTTTCCCTGCTGATCGGCGCCCTGATTGCCTATATTCGTGATTCCGGCGGCGTCAGTGCCTTTGTCCGTTGGCTGACCCACAAGCAGATCGCGGACAGCCCCCGCAAGGTCGGTCTGCTGGCCAGCCTGACCGGCGTCGCCATTTTCATCGAGACCAACATGAGCGTGCTGACGGCAGGTCTGGTTTCCCAGAGCCTGTTCGACAAATTCAACATGAGCCGGGCCCGACTCGCCTATATC
>JASBTO010000105.1 GCA_030148365.1 Kangiellaceae bacterium | reverse complement strand
CAGTACCGGTGCCCTGACCGCGACCCGGGAGGCCGCCCGCCTGGAGATCGACAACGCCCTCAATGCCCTCAAAGCCTTGCCGGCATCCGTATACCGGGACGCCCTGCAGGCTGTCGCAACCTCGTCCCTGCAACGACTCTCCTGACCACGCCTGCGGGGTCGACAGCCTTCGACCCCGTGCTACAATTTCACGTCTGCCCCGCCCGGACCAGGACAAGGCCATGCTCAAGGACGCGTATCCGTACTATCTTGCCAACCAGGCTGTTTTCGCCAATCAGGATCTTGAGGTTACCCACAAATATACGGGCAAGACGGTTACCCGGGTTGCCATGGCTGATGTCGACGCCATCGACAGGGCCATTGCCAAAGCCGTCGCGGCCGAGGGTCCGATGGCAGCGCTACCGGCCTGGAAGCGGGCGGAAATCCTCGAGCACTGTGTATCGAGATTCCGGGATCGACAAGACGATTTGGCAGACACCCTGTGCATTGAGGCCGGCAAGCCCATCAAGGACGCCAGGGGCGAAGTCACGCGACTGATAGATACTTTCCGTATCGCCGCCCAGGAAGCGGTGCGCATCTACGGCGAAGTCCTGCCCATGGACATCAGCGAGCGGGTGGAAAACTACACGGGTCTGTGGCGGCGCTTCCCGATCGGCCCCTGCTCCTTTATCAGTCCGTTCAACTTCCCCCTCAACCTTGCCGCTCACAAGATTGCCCCGGCCATCGCCGCCAGCTGCCCTTTCATTCTGAAACCGGCCAGCCTGACGCCCCTTGGCGCACTGATTATCGGCGAGGTACTGGCGGACGCCGATCTTCCCGAAGGCGCGTTTTCGATCCTGCCCTGCCACCGCGACGGCGCCGGTCTGTTCAGCGAGGACCCGCGCCTCAAGTTGCTGAGTTTCACCGGCTCGCCGGATGTCGGCTGGAAGCTCAAAAAGAATGCCGGCAAGAAAAAAGTGGTGCTGGAACTGGGCGGCAACGCCGCATGTATCATTGACGAGGGTACCGATTTGGAAGATGCCGTCGAGCGGGTGATCACGGGCGCCTTCTACCAGTCAGGACAGAGCTGCATCAGCGTCCAGCGCCTTATTGTCCACGAGTCCCTGTATGACGATTTCCGGGACCGGCTGGTAACAGCCGCCCGGGACCTGAAAACCGGCGATCCGTCTGACGATGACACCTTTATCGGCCCGATTATCAGCGAGGATGAAGCCGGGCGCATCGAAGACTGGATCCGGGAGGCACAGGACAAGGGCGCGACACTCCTTTGCGGCGGCAAGCGCGACGGCACCATGATCCCGGCCACCCTTCTGGAAAATGTCCCCGATGACGTGCCGCTCAGCTGCCAGGAAGCCTTTGGTCCCGTGGCCATTCTGGAATCCTTCAGCGAATTCGACACCGCCCTCGCGCGGGTCAACCAGAGCCGGTACGGCCTGCAGGCCGGCGTGTTTACCCGGGACATCGACCGGATACAACGCGCTTTTGAATGCCTCCGGGTGGGCGGTGTCATCATCAATGACGTGCCCTCCTGGCGGGTTGATCATATGCCTTACGGCGGCATCAAGGACAGTGGTCTGGGACGGGAAGGCTTGCGCTTTGCCATTGAGGATATGACGGAGATCCGGCTGCTGGCCATCCGCCGGCCACAAGCCTGACGGATAGCCACCGGCGCCGGTTTACCGGCCGATTGGAGTGTCTTCGATAACTTTCAGTTCGATATCGTCCGGATCATTGGTCTTCAGTTCCGCGGCGATCAGATAGCGGCGCCCTTCCTGAACATTGATTTCCAGCTTGTTATTGGGTTTCTTGTGGCCGGGATTGACGGTTTCCACAATGGGCCGACCGCCACCGAGAAATGCGACCAGGGTCAGGGTGCGCATTCCAGGTCGGAGCCATACCGAACTCGGTCGATCCGGCACCGGTCTGCCGTCCACCTCCAGAATTCTCACCGCGTACTGATCCCGGGCGGGTGCCGGTACCGTGGAGGCCACGATACCGTGGGGTTCATGCGGAGATACGAGGGGTGACTGGCCTGCGCAAGCCATCAAGGTTGTCGTCGCGATAATTCCTGCGAAAAGCTTCAGAAAAATTCGGGTCATGATTGGGTTCACCTGTGTTAAGCCACCGACAGGCCCTGTGCGCCTGCTCCTGATCCAAAATTAGCAGAGTTTACGGTTGGCTACATATGCAATATTACCCGGGCCGGCAACAGGTATCCGGTCATGTCCTGCGGTCGGAAACCCTGGCCACCGATTCACGCCCGAACTGCCAAACGGCTCACGACGCCACGAAACTTTGGTCTCGCTTCGCCTGTTCAATTCTGAGATAATAGCGCGCAATTTTTGCGCTCTGGTCAAATTTTGACCAGCTTCGAATTGCCAATCTCATCAACAAGGGTACCCGGGTATGATGTCTGCGAATACGCCGCTTTCCAGCCAGTATATTGATCTTGACAGCCAGCAACTGATTGAACTGGCACTACAACGGGATGAGGGCCGCCTCGCCAGCAATGGCGCCTTTTCCGTGACCACCGGTGTGCGTACCGGACGCTCTCCGAAAGACCGTTTTATCGTCAAGGAACCGACCACCCAGAACGAGATTGACTGGGGCAATGTCAATCGCCCTTTTGATGCGGACAAATTTGACGCGCTCTGGACCCGGGTTGAAGCCTATCTGTCCGAGACCGGCAAAGCGGTGATTTCCCATCTTCACGTCGGCGCCGATCCCGACCATTACCTGCCGACCCGCGTCACTACCGAGACTGCCTGGCAAAACCTGTTTGCCCGTAATCTGTTCGTCCGTCCGGACCAGTACAATCCGTCCGGCAAGCCCGAATGGGAAGTCCTCAACGCTGCCCACTTCGAGTGCGTTCCGGAACGGGACGGCACCAACAGTGACGGCACCGTCATCATCAATTTCGCGGCCCGCAAAATCCTGATTGCCGGCATGCGCTATGCGGGCGAAATGAAAAAAGCCATGTTCTCGGTGCAGAACTTCCTGCTGCCCGCCGAAGACGTGCTGCCCATGCACTGCGCCGCCAACACCGACAAGGACGGCAATGTCTCCCTGTTCTTCGGATTGTCCGGCACCGGCAAGACCACCCTCTCCGCGGATCCTTCCCGATACCTGATTGGCGACGACGAGCATGGCTGGGGCGACGGTACGGTATTCAATATCGAAGGTGGTTGCTACGCCAAGTGCATTGATCTGAGCAAGAAAAACGAGCCGGTTATCTGGGATGCCATCCGCAAGGGCGCCATTATCGAGAACGTGGTCCTCGACGATGACGGCACTCCCGACTACAAGAACACCACCCTGACCCAGAACAGCCGGGCCGCCTATCCCCGCGAGCACATCGAACTGCGGGTTGATGAAAACCGCGCCGGCGAACCCAACTGCGTTATCTTCCTGACCTGCGATCTGACCGGCGTGCTGCCGCCTGTCTCTATCCTGAGCAAGGAAGCGGCCGCCTACCACTTCCTGTCGGGCTACACCGCCAAGGTCGGTTCGACTGAAATCGGCTCCAGCGCGGCCATTGAGTCGACTTTCTCCACCTGCTTCGGCGCGCCTTTCTTTCCGCGCCCGGCCGGCGTCTATGCCGAGTTGCTGATCAAGCGTATCGAATTGTCCGGCGCGAAAGTCTATCTGGTCAACACCGGCTGGACCGGTGGCGCCTATGGCGAAGGTGGCAAGCGCTTCGACATCCCGACCACCCGCGGCATTATTGCCGCCATCCAGTCAGGACAATTGGCCAACACCGAAACCCGGACTCTGCCCTTCCTCAACCTGGAAGTGCCGGTTGAAGTCGACGGTGTCGACTCCACCCTGCTCAATCCGCGAGATACCTGGTCTGACAAGGCAGCCTACGATGCCGCGGCCCGGGAACTCTCCGAGAGCTTCATTGAAAACTTCCGCAAGTTTGACGTCAGCGAGCGTATCGTTGCGGCCGGTCCCGATCTCAAGGCCTGACAACCTTCGACCGGGCCTTGACCCGGACATGAAAAAGGCCGCGAATGCGGCCTTTTTTGTGCCTGTAATCTCAGCGCTGGTGGACGAGCGCGAGATGCTTGCCGTCGGGGCTGATGGCCAGCCGGCTGATGTCCTTGATGCCGTGATTCTTAAGGTCGGCAAAGGGCTGCCAGCGGGCATTGTCACCGGGTTGTAACCAGAACAGCTCTGAGCCCCGGGCGGTCACCAGGAAGCCGTCCGGGTGCCAGACGTAATCTTCGATCTCGTCCAGCGCCGGCGCGATGGTAACGGGCGCCGGGTTGTTCCGCTCCACACGCCGGAGCAGCCAGCCGCCCTGTTCCTGTTTCTGGACAAAACTGACGGACTTGCTGCCCGGTACCGGTTGCAGCCAACGGCCGATATTGTCAGTAATCATTTTGCCGGTGCCGGTCGCGGTATCTGCCCACTGCAGCTGGTGCGGCTCCGCCAGCACGAAAAGCGCCAACTGTCCCGGCTCCGCCCAGGCGTGATAGCCGACCGGCTCAATATCCGCAAGCAGCAGTTCGGCTTGGCCGGATTGCGGGTCAATTTGCCAGAGCCGCTGCCGCTGCTCGGCTTCTACCCGCACCACTGAAATTGCGGACTGTCCCGGGACCGGCGTCGGCGAATACTCGCTTTCCGGGGTCCGGGTCACGCGCTGCAGCCGATTGGCTTCGAGCCGGTAGGCGAAAATGTCGGTCTGATCGTCCAGAGCCCGGGTGAAATACACCGTATCACCATCCCCTGCAAAGGCCGGTTGATTGTCATAACCGGTCCGGTAGGTCAGGTGCAGAAACTTGCTGCCGGTTTCCGGTCGGCCATCGGACGAGTCCAGGCTGATCAGGGCAATATCAAAAGTCGGTAATTCCGCGGCGACCGCCAGAATTGGCAGGGCGCCGGCGAAAAGGAGACAAAACCGCGCGGCTTTGCCCGGCTTACATGAAGTTGTCATTGCGGAGTTCGACGGCGTAACAGAGGACGGCATCCCCGGCTTTCTTGTCGCCGACACCTTTTTTCAGCCGCAATTCCAGCGGATAGAACTCAAATTTCGTGCGATCCTGCTCGGCATGGTGGCGGATGGTTTCCGACGCCAGCACTTGGCCGGTTTCGGCAAGAGATTCGAGACGTGCCGCAAAATTGACTGCATTACCCTCCAGATCCGGCTGATCGGTGACCACATTGTGAGCAACCCGGACTTCGCCGAGATCCAGTCCCACCCGGACGCCAAATCCGGCGCCGCCAATGACCCGCTGGATCATGCACGCACAACTGATCGCGGCGGAGACGTTGGGAAAGGTCGCCCGCAACGAATCGCCTTCCATGTTGGGGTAGCTGGCCTGCCACATTTTCAGAACCGGCTTGAGCAACTCCCTGAACAGGGACAGCTTTTCGTGTCGGATTTGTTCCGGCCAGTTGGAAAAGCCTTTCAGATCCATAAACAGGATGGCCAGATGACGGACGTGATCGGCACTTTGCTGGGTAGAGATTTCCAGCAGCCGCGGCCAGAATTTTTCCTTGATGGCCGACAGGGCTTCACGCAGCTCTATCTTGAGGCGGGGTTCCGACTGCAGGCTGAACGGCAGCGATTGCAAGCGGTTGGCTTCCTCTTTCAGGGAGGCTTCGAGTTGCGACGGGTTGTGACTGCCCGGATCCTCGACCACCAGCGTAACCCGGGTCTTGCCGGGCGTGTTGTCAATCGCTTTAAGGCGCAACGTGCAGCCCCAATGGACCGCCTCAAGGTGCTCAATCAGAAAGGGCAGCGTGGCAATTTCGTTGGAAGTCAGGCGCTTTTCGTAGCGCATCTCGATGGTCGCCTTGTCCGCGAACAGCTGTTCAAACTGGTGGGCGGCATAGTGGGTGACCTCGGTGCCCTTTTCATCCCAACTCGCGCGTTCACATTTGATATTGCGAATGGACCAGCCCCGGCTATGAATATTCCAGAGCTTGGCGCCGGAAATATCCGCACCGTCCAACACGGCCTTGCCGAGGGTGCAACTGCGCAGATCCGCGTCGCGCATATCCGCTTCGGAAAAATTGTAGCCGGTCAGATCAAGGCCGCGAAGGCTGGCGTTAATGAGTTTTGTGCGGCGGAAATTGGTCAACTCCAGCACGCAGGTCGAGAGATCCGTATCAGACAAATCAGCGCCCGAGAGGATCACCCGCGACAGGTTGGTGTCGCGCAGCTTACAGGCTTTCAGGTTGGCCTGGGAAAAGTCCTGACCGCGTAAATCCAGATTGCTCAGATTCGCGCCCCGCAAGGTCGCGCCCCGTAAATCCTGACCCCGCAGATCGTGGCCCCGCAAATCAACGCTGGACAGATTCGCCTTGCGCATCATGGCGGTCAGCAAATTGGCATTGAGCAGATTGGCATGGCTGAGGTTGGCGTTGAACAGGTTGGCGGCGATCAGGGAGGCGCCGCGCAAATTGCAGAAGCTGAGGTTGGCCTCGGCGAGATCGCAATTGATGAGGGTGGACTGGCTGAGATCGGCGTAGGACAAGTTGGCGCCGCGCAAACTGACCTCGGACAAATCGTAGCCAGACAGAACCCGGCTGCGCAGATCCGCCCCCGCGAGATCGATCAGTTCCTTAGGATTTTGTGCTCGCCAGTGATTCCAGACTTCAGCACCTGATTTAAGGCGATCAAGAAGCCCATTCTTCACCAGCGCGGTTTGTACCATGCCCACAATTTACCCCGGCTAAAAAAGTCGCACAAAACGGCTGCATTTATACGCTTGTTTCAGGCAGTTATACACTGTTTTTGTTGAAGTTACCATGCCGCACCGGCTGGCCCGCATCGCAAGATAAATTGCCAGACCCGGGGAGAGCCCCTAAACTGTGCAGCCATTGTCAACCGAAGCCGGTTTGTGAGTTGCCATGCTGTCCTTTACCCAGGTCATCCATCTGTTCAACAGTCTGTTTGACTGGCTGAAACTGGCTGCGGGTGAAAAAGGCCGTCTCGATGCGGAAACCCGGGCAGCCTTGCTGAAGGTCTATGTCGCGAGCAATGAAACCAAGGCTTACGTCACCGGCCTCAAGCTGCGCAAGCATGCCGATCGGGAGCGAGAGGCCCGGCTGGCCCGCCTGTGGACCGAAGCAGCCGTTGCCTTGCGGCACCTGGATCGGGAGTTGGCCGACAAGTGCCTCCTGCAGGGCGATGCCCTCGCAGGCACCATGGACTGGTCCCATACGCAGATTGACGCTGCCCGGACTCACATCAACGAAGTCTTTCAACACGCCCGAAAAATGCTATGAATGTGCTTTTCTCCCCGAAAGCGGTTGTGCTGATACCGCTGCTCCTTCTGTGTCTGGCCGCAACCAGTCCCGCGGTGCCTGCCGACCCGGAGTCTCCGGAACGCAGTCGACCGAAAGTCGGCCTGGTACTCTCCGGCGGCGGTGCCCGCGGTGCCGCTCACGTTGGTGTGCTACGGGCGCTCGAAGCCCGGCAGGTGCCCGTCGACATGATTGCCGGCACCAGCATGGGCGCCCTGATAGGCGTTCTCTATGCGAGCGGTCTTTCACCGGACGAAATCGAAACCCTGCTCAAGGACAATGACTGGAATACCGGCTATCGGGACACACCACCGCGCGAATACCTCAGCTTCCGAAACAAGGAGGAAGAGCAGGACTTTCTGATCGATCTGGATCTGGGCTTCAACAAGGGCAAGTTCAGTTTCCCCCAGGGGGTCCTGCAAGGCCAGTCCCTGATGCAGTTGCTCAACCGGGTCACCGCCCATACAGCCGACACCGACAGTTTCGATGACCTGCCCATCCCCTTCCGCGCGGTTGCCGCAAACCTTGAAACCGGCACCGCCGTGGTGCTGGACAAGGGACCGGTCAGCCGTGCCCTGCGGGCCAGTATGGGCGTGCCGGGCGTGCTCAGTCCGGTGACGATTGGCGATCAGTTACTGATTGACGGTGGCGTCGCCAACAATTTGCCTGTCGATGTGGTGCGGGCCATGGGCGCCGATATCGTCATTGCCGTGGACGTCAGTACGCCACTGGTGAACCGGGATAACCTCAACTCCGTCCTGTCCGTGGTGGATCAGCTGAGCAGTATCCTGACCCGTCAGAATACCGAGCGCCAGATCAACCAGTTGACCGATCAGGACATTTTGATCCAGCCGGAGCTGGAAGGCATTGCCACGGCCCGTTTCGACCTGATGCCTGACGCCATTCCGAAAGGTGAGCAGGCGGTATCCGCGTTATCCGCGGCAATGGCGCGGGTTGCCGTTGAGCCCGCCGTCTATAACGACTGGCACCGCTCCCGATCAGACACCGAGAGGGCCGACGTAGTCATTGCCGGTATTCGCATCGACAGCGACTCCCGGCTGCAGGACAGCGCCATTCGTGATCTGATGGAAACCCAACCCGGCGACACTTTTGACGAGGCCATGCTGGAACAGGACATGGCCAGAATCTACGGCCTCGACCTGTTTGAACGGGTCAATTACACCCTCGAGCCGGTCGGTGAAGAAACTTTCCTCGTCGTGCATGCGAACCGCAAGTCCTGGGGACCCGGCTATATTGATCTCGGCCTGTCGCTGGAAGAGAACTTCAACGGCGAAAGCAATTATCTGTTGGGGGCCAGTTATACCCTGACGGAACTCAATGCCCTCGGTGCCGAATGGCGCACGGAAATGCAAATCGGTCAGCGTCCCCGGCTGTTCTCCGAGTTTTACCAGCCCCTTGATCCCCTGGCCCACAATTTTGTCGGCCTGACCGGCGAAATTTCCCGACGCCCGGTGAAATTTTTCACCGATGGCGAGGCCGAGGACATCCTGGACATCAGCCAGGCCCTGATTGGCGTGGAAATCGGCCATCACTTCGGTTACTGGGGCCAGCTCAAGGCCGGCTACCGCCGGGGAGAAAGTGAAGTTGACCTGCGCGTTGGCGATCCTGACCGGTTTCCGGACCGATCCAACCGGTTCGGCGAGGGCCACCTGTTCGCGAGTTTCCGGATCGATACCTTTGACAACCTGCACTTTCCCCAGGATGGTCACCTGTTGACGGCTTACTGGCAAGCCAGCCGGGAAAGTCTCGGGGCCGAAACCAATTATGACCAGTTCCGGCTCAACTGGAGCAGTGCCTTCGGCTGGGGGCCTCATCACTTTCAGTGGCGCTTCAAGGCAGCGGGGGTCGACAAAGATATCATTGAGCCCGGTACCATCACCTTTATTGGCGGCCTGGGTAATTTGTCCGGGCTGGAAAAAGATCAACTGGCGGGTCTGCACAAACGCCTCGCCTCGATCAGCTACGCCTTCAAGCTCGGTGAAAACGTCGGCCCCCTGTCTCTGCCCCTTTATATCGGCGCCTCCTTCGAACGTGGTAATGTCTGGCTCGACCAATCGGATATAGGATTCGGCGACACCCTCAAGGCCGGCAGCCTTTATCTCGGCATGGACTCGCTGCTGGGACCGGTATTCTTCGGTTACGGCCGCACCAGCGATGGCGAGGAAGCCGCTTACCTGTTTATCGACGCCGCTTTTTAAACACCACTATTTTCAGCAATCGACCCGGAGCCTTTTTCATGACTCACCCTTTCGAAAAATTTCGCGAACAGCGCCGCGCCGGCAATGCCAAGGCGCTGGACACCGACAACCTGTTGATCAAGCGCCTGTTCGGTCTCGACAAGACGGCTTACGGAGACGGGGCGCTGGATCGGAAAACCAAGGAGTTGCTCGGCCTTGTCGCATCCATGGTACTGCGCTGCAATGACTGCATCGACTACCACCTGGAGACCTGCGTGGAAACCGGTTACAGCAAGACCGAGCTTGATGAGGCCATGGGCGTCGCCCTGCTGGTCGGCGGATCGATCGTGATCCCCCATATGCGCCACGCCAAGTCCAGTCTGGAGTTCCTGTTCGAGGAGAAACAGCAATTGGATGCACAGCGCTGATCCGGAGCCCGGCCCCGACCTGTCGGATCGCTAGAGGTCCAGCACGGATTTGGCAAATGGCAGGGTCAGGGGGCGCTTGGCTTCCAGAGAAGCCTGATCAAGTCTTGCCAGCAGCTGCAACAAAGAACCGAGATCCCGCTCACTGCGTTCGATCAGGAAGCGGGCCACTTTGTGATCAAGGGTCAGACCCAGACGACTGGCGTTGACCTGCAACACCTGTATCTTTTCCTCGTCGGCAAGCTCGACCAGACGATAGCGGAGCATGGCACCGAGCCGGGACCGCAAGTCCGCCAACTGCAGTGGCAATTCGGCAGGTGAAGTCTGCGCCGAGACCAGCAGGCTGCCCCCGTCTTCCTTGAGTCCGTTATAGAGATTGAACACTGCGATCTCCCAGCCGGGATCGCCGGCAACGGCATCGAGATCATCCAGGCAGACCAGCGAGAAACTCTCAAGTCCCTGGAGCATGGCGGGTTGCATCACCGGATCGGCAAGAGGGATATAGGCGATGGCAGCGCTGTTGTCGAATTGGTGGGCGACCGCCTGCAGCAAATGG
>JASBTO010000168.1 GCA_030148365.1 Kangiellaceae bacterium | reverse complement strand
CCGGGGCAATAAATGTACATGGCAGTGCCCGCATTGCTATAGCCGTTAACGGCGACCTGACCCAGATTGTTAATCTGGAAGGCTTCGGTATCATTCGAATCAGGCGCGTCGAACGACGTCCAGGTAGTGAGGTCGGCAGCGAGGACGAAGCCGTGAGAAAAGCCGTCAGCGTCAGTCCACTCGCCGCTGATTTCCCCCCGGTTATTGATATCCTGGACAAACGTAAGGGAATTCGGTGCTGGATAATTTAAAACAGTGGTCACGCCATCTCGGATTAAGAATCCTTGCACGGTGGCGCCGGAATCGTCGATAAACCAGCCGACGATATCACCTCTCCCGTTGATTCCGCGCGGTGCCACACGAATGGCAGGAAACGGCAGGACGACGTCGGCTACAAAGGCTGCATCCCGACCTCGAAAGCCGCCGCGTTGCGGTACGGCACCAGGTTCGCCAAGATAATCGCCGACAAATTCTCCTCTATTATTGATACCTTGGGCGATACCGATTAGAGGGGTCCCGTCCTTGGTGATTTCGGAGATCGAACCGTCCCGACTGCGGACGATTTCTACCAGGAATCCGGCGTCCACGTAGAACCCGGTGACAGTACCCCGGTTGTTTACGCCCCGCCCCTGGGTCAGGTACCCGTTGAACTGGAAGGTCTGGTAATTCCCGTCAATCGAGCCGACAAAGCCGAAATCGGTAAGGCCATCAGAATAGGAGCCCGCGACGGTGCCCTGATCGTTGATACCGATGATGCCGGCGCTTGTGCTTCCGCTCGGCGGGGTCACCGGTGCAAAAGTCGCCGCGGCTGTAATTGAAACCAGCGCGACGGACTGTAAGACGCTCGCTACGGCGAGCAAGGCAAGTTTTTTCATCGTGACAGTCTCCTGAAAATTTCGTGGGAGCGATGGGACACAGACAGGGAATTGCCCAAGGAGCCTTCCGGTACTTGCCGTGTGACAAGGTGAAGGGCCCACCTCGGCAGTCGGTCAAGGCCCTGGACTTGCCACGGTCTTGCGCCTGCGACTCATTACCATAGGGAGTGCTAATCTGGAGCGCCTAAATAGACGCAATAAACGTACCGTTTCAAGGGAATTAAGGACTTGCGTGCAGGGTTATGCTGCTCGGGAGCCAGAGTGTAAAATTTCCTGACAGTTGTATTGCTTCTCTGGTGGGGTGCTAGTTGTTAGGGTGATTTAGTAGCCAGTGAGTCTTGAGCTGAACCTGTTTCTCGCGAGCGGTGTGCAGTCTGTAGCGTCAGAACTCACAGCATCGGCGCAATTTTTGGCCGGTTCCAGTGGGTAAACAGCGGGAATCGTTACGCCCACTACTCTTGCGATCAGCCGAGTTTCACACTCTAAAACGAGCGCCGCGCCGCTGCGGCCAGTTGCTGGCAGTTGGCGTCTTCATTGTCACCCAGTTCGACCGGCGTCAGTAATGAGCTCATTACCTCGTCACCGTCGACCGAGAGCTCCGGATCCCGAATGCTGCCCCGGACGTGCATGGGGGCTTGGGCGGAGAGCAAACTGAAATCCTTGGCGCGGGGTAATAATTCAAGATCAACCTGACCCGTGACCAGATTGACCTGACCGCCACCAACGACTTTGGTATCGGCGGTGTCAATAACAAGGCGTTGCACTTCGGCAAGACCCTTGCCGACTTTCCAGTCGGCAACGAGACAGCGCAGTTCGGCCGTCGCCCGCTCGCTACCGAGGAACGCTTCAAGGGTGGCGAACACGCCCTGACCCGCCAGTTGCACCATCAAACTGTCCAGGCGTCCTGACTCCATGATGGCGGTGACATCCCCCTGGGCTGTTGCGAGGAAGTCCTGCACGCGAACGCCGGATCCTGATAATTCCGCCCGGGCGTCGATAGCCCCGAAGCCTTCTTTGTCGATATCGAACCCGGCCAGCACTTTGCGAAGATCGAGTTTGTTCGCATCAATGGCGAATGCGATTTCTATGGGCACCTTTGCGGATTTGATATCAACTTCGGCGTTAACCGTGCCGCCGTCAATCCCGAACTCCAGGCGTCTGCCTTGCAGATGGCCATCCATGAGCGAAGCCTCCACCACAACATTCTGCAGATTCGCTGACAGGATGAGCAGTGATTGGGCAGCGAATTTCAATTCCACGTTCGCCTTGTTCAGCGTTTCCGAGGGAAAACGGATGCTGCGCAAGGGGCGCTCTGACAGTTTGCGGGCTGCCTCCCCGGCATCGCCGAGATTGGCCGAGAGCTTCTCCAGATCCAGGCTGTTGGCATGGAGGTCGGCCGTAATCGACGGGAGCGGCTTGGCATAGGAATAGGCCAGGCTGCCACCCAGATCGCTCTCGCCCAGTTGACCGTCGATCCCAGTGGCGCGCCATAGCTGATTGTCGAAAGTGAGCGCGGCTTCCAGCCGGAGCCTGGGCCAAGCCTCGAGGTCATAGCCGAGCAGCGAAGCGAAGGTGTGTGGCTCTGGCATGTCCAGCGCCACTTGCAGCTGCCACGACTTCAGTGACAAGGGTTCGGTGAGCGTGCCACCAAGTTGGGCGGTAGTATCGCCCAGAGTGATTGCTCCGTTGAGCGGGTAAGGATCTCCAGAAGTGCCCGATTCACTACCAAGGTCTGCGGAGAAGGTTTTTCCCTCGAACTCGCCGTCGGCCGTGAGCGCAACATGGCGCGCCTCCCGGTCCAGTTCGCCGCGCAAGTTATCGATAGTCCCTCCGAGGGGCCCTTTGGCAAACACCGGGTTCTGATAGCGGACTTTCGCATTTTTCAGAATAAACTTCCGAATTTCAGGGGGTGAATCATCAGCGTCCCCGCGCTTTTCACCGGAGGAGAATGTCCAGTTCCGAACGCCATTATCGGAGCGCTCCAACAGCGCCTGCGAGTTGGTTATCGTCACTGTCGGCATCAGTATCTGGCCGCTGAACAAGGCCTGCAGGTCGAGTTGAAAAGTTACAGATTCCGCTTCCGCAAGAAAGGGGGAGTCACTCCATCCAGCATTAGCCAGTGTAATGTCCGTGAGGGTGACAAGTGGAGTCAATGACAGATCGACATCCATATCACCCTGAATCTTTAACTCGCGGCCCAGCGCGTCACTGGCCTTGTCTTCGACAAAATTTTTGCCGGCTTCTGAATGAAAAAATATCAACGCCGCACCTGCTGCGAGCAGGATCAGCAGAACCAGGGAGAGGAGCAAGCCCAGAGTCCATTTCAGGGGTTTAGCCATAATATTGAGATCGCCGGTTGGTGAATTCCATATAGACCATCGACATGTCCTGTGACAGGACTACCTGTCCAGTAAACCACATTGCCGATTCAAAAACACATAGCCGGCATTACTGCCAGGTGACTCCGGGGTGATTCGGAGGGGAAGTCCTGCGCTGGAACATTTATTTCGGAGCCGGTACAGTCTGGAGGGATCGCACAGGCTCTCGGCGCTGTACGCACAGCCAGCAGTGACGGCTTGGGGCCGGGAAAAGGGCGCTGAAACCCAAAAACAAAAAAGGAGAGAAAGAAATGCAGCAAACAGTAGCGGCAGTAAAGCCCGCCGGGGCGATATCCCGGTCAACAGCCACTCATTGGCATTTTTCCGGTCTGGCACTGGCCATGAGTATCACGGCTTATTGGGGGTTTTCGTACACCTATTTCAGACCGGCCCTCGCCGGCGTCTACCCGGAAGCAGCGCTGGCGGTCCACATCCACGGCTGGTCCTTTTTTCTGTGGTTCCTGTTGCTGCCGATCCAGACTTTTTTGATCGCCGTCGGGCGCCGTCGGATGCACATGACGCTGGGCGGGTTGAGCATGGTGCTGGCGGTCGTTACCGTTTTTACAGGAATTCTCGTTGCCTCGGTCCGCATCAGCGACGGGATGGCCGCGGTTGAACCCAACGAGTTCACGACCTTCTGGAAAGACTTCGGCCAGCTCATCATGTACAGCATGTTGCTCTTTGCCGGATTCTACGGAACCGCTATCGCACAGCGCCGCAATCCTGAATTTCACAAGCGGATGATGATTCTGGCCAGCGCCAGCGTACTACCCGCTGCGATCTTCAGGATCATTGTCGGCATGTCAGATTACTATTGGCTGGCCACCCCCGTGTGGGTCATGCCCGCAGCCTTCCTTCTCCCCGCCGTGTTTATAGTGCTCGGCATGCTGCATGATCGGATCACCCTGGGATACGTTCAGCGCGCCTACCTCATCGGCTTGCCTGTCCTGCTGGTCGTAAACGTCATGGGCATTCTGCTTGCCGGAACCGGGGCGGGTGAAATCGTTTCAGAGATTATGGCCTCATTTGCGAAGGTATTCGGCGGGCTCTATTGATCCCGCGCCCAACTCCGACCCGGTGACAGGCACTCGCCTTGATACGCTTGCCTGCCAATTGGAACCCGATAATAAGCGTGTTTATACTTTATTCTCTGAAAATTTATTGATAGCCCGGTGAAACTGCAGTCATTCTGGATCTGTTCGATCTTGGACGACCAACTGGCGATTTGCGGGATCGGTGCCCACGGGGTGTGAATTTCTATGTCGTTATTCGAGTACCTCGGTGTTTTACTTTCGGTCGTCATGGGTCTCGCGATTACGCACGTGCTGGTCGGGATCAGCAAATCGATCCATATGCGCGCAACCATCAAGCCCTACTGGGTCCATCTGCTTTGGGCTGTGAATGTGCTTACCTACGTTATCGGCGTCTGGTGGGGTATGTTCTGGTGGAGCGGTCAGGACAGCTGGACTTTCTTTCAATTCATGTTTGTCGTCTTGTATGCGATTTTCCTTTTTCTTCTTGCGTCGCTTTTGTACCCGTGGGACTTCCCGGCGGACTTTGATTTTGAAAAGCAGTTCTTTTCGAATCGTCGATGGTTTTTCGGGATTCTGGGGGTTGCCTGGTGCATCGACATTCCGGAGACCTTACTGAAAGGAGCCGTCAGCTTGAGGGAAGTTCCACAACATTATTTTGTATTCGTTGGGGTACTGCTTGTTTTGACCTCCATAGGCATTGCCACAGCCAGCCGGCGCTACCATGGGTTTTTCGCAGTGTTCTGGTTGATTTGGTTCGTCGGCTATCTCTCGTTGACGACATTGGCAAAAATCGCGGAATAAGTCGCCTGAAGGAGACAGACTTGGAAGCTGCGGTTATTGGCAAGGCATTGGCGGTCTGGCTGGTCATACTCGGGTTGGCCATTGCCAATGGAGCCCTTCGGGAATCCGTGCTTTCGTTACTTCTCGGAAAAGCCGCCGGGCTTTTTGTCAGCGGCGTACTCCTGTCTGCAGTGAGCCTCGCGGTTGCATGCCTGGCATTGCCCTGGTTCGGGCAATTACCGGCGAGAAGCTATATTGCCATTGGCCTGATTTGGGTGGGCCTGACCCTGATATTCGAGTTTACGTTCGGGCATTTCATTCAACGCAAGTCCTGGCAGGAAATACTGCAAGCCTACCGCTTTTCAGGGGGCAACATCTGGCCCCTTGTTCTGGTGGTTGTCGGCACAAGTCCCGTGGTGGCCGCTTTACTCAAGGGCTGGTTTTAGCTCTTTGCGCCTGGCCCCGGACCACCGGTATATTAGAGACGACTTCGTCAGAGGGAGCCTGTCCGGTTCCCTTAATATTGTCATGGAAGGGAATAGTCATGGTAAACGTCACGGAATTCACGCCCTGGGCGGGCCTTGGCGGCGGCCTTCTCATCGGTCTTTCCGCCGGCCTGTTGTTTTTGCTGGCGGGCCGCATTTCAGGGCTGAGCGGTATTACCGCGGGACTTTTCACCCGCGATCGCGAGGAAATTCAGTGGCGGGCTGCCTTTATCGTCGGACTCTGGCTTGGCGCCATCATCTATACCGCTGTGACCGGTCACATCATGCGGGTCGATGCGCCCTCATCTTTGATACTCCTCGCCGTCGGCGGATTTCTGGTCGGCCTCGGCACCCGCATGGGTTCGGGCTGCACGGCGGGTCACGGGATTTGTGGTGTCGCCCGTCTGTCCAAACGTTCTGTGCTGGCGACCATTATCTTTTTTTCGACGGCTCTGTTGACGGTTTATCTTGTCCGGCATGTAGGTAGGTGGTCATGAAAATCCTGATCCCGTTGTTCTGTGGCATTTTGTTCGGTCTCGGCCTTGCGGTCTCCGGGATGGTCAACCCCGCGAAGGTGTTGAACTTTCTGGATGTGGCCGGGCAGTGGGACCCGACGTTGGCCCTGGTCTTTGCCGGTGCCTTGCTGGTCGCCCTGCCCGTCTACCAGTTGTCCCTTCGCCGCCAGAAGCCTGTGGCAGGGGACGAATTCAAGCAACCGGACAAGGATCGCATTACCGTCAAGCTGGTTGCAGGTGCCGCCATTTTCGGGATCGGTTGGGGCCTTGCGGGATTTTGTCCAGGGCCGGGTCTGACCGCGCTGGCCGCTTTCTCGGGAGCCGCGGTGGTATTCGTGGTGAGCATGTTGACCGGCATGCTGCTGTGGCGATTTTTACTTCAGGATTGAACAGGGAGGTTTGTGATGAAACTGGAACGAATCGAAACCCCGGGTATCGCCCACTTTGCCTATGTTCTCGCCGACGGTGACTGCGCTCTGGTGGTGGATCCGCGCCGGGATGCGGATATCTACCTGAACAAGGCTCGGGAAATGAGCGCCCGCATCACTCATATTTTCGAGACTCACCGTCAGGAAGATTTCGTCATGGGCTCGGCCTGGCTGGCGGAGGTCACCGGTGCCAAGGTGGTCAATGGTACCCACGAGTGCTTTGGCCGCGGCGATATTCGTCTGAAGGATGGCGAGGTGCTGGAATTCGGCAGTTTGCGGATCAAAGCGCTGAGTACGCCGGGGCACACCCCGGAAAGCATGTGCTACGCAGTGTTCACGGATAAATCCGATGACGCCTGGTGTATTTTTACCGGCGACACGCTGTTTTTCGGTGAAACGGGTCGCACGGATCTGCCCGACGAGTCCAAGTCCGTTGAAAATGCCGGCCTTCTGTATGACTCCGTACACGACAAGCTTGCCGGCCTGGGTGACAGTGCGCTCGTCATGCCGGCCCACGGCCCCGGTTCGGTCTGCGGTAGCGGCATGGCCGAGCGGCCGATGTCGACCCTCGGCGAAGAGAAACAGTACAACGTCGTGTTCACCAAAGATCGCGAGACCTTCGCCCGGGACAAGGGCGGAGAGCGGATTCCCCGCCCGCCGTACTTTCGTATCATGGAGCGGGTCAATCTCGAAGGCGGCAAGCCGCCGGCCCGTCCGCCGGCTTCGGTCAGGGTCTTTGATGCCGAAGCATTTTCCAAACGCATGGGAAAAGCACTGCTTTACGATACCCGGGAGCCGGAAGCTTTCGCGGGGGGATATGTCGAAGACGCCTACAGTATCTGGCTCGGCGGCGTGCCCGTATTCGGCGGCTGGGTGGCCGGGGAAGATGACGCCATTGTGCTGCTTACCGATCGGCAGGAGGACATTGTGACGGCGACGACACACCTGGCCCGGATCGGTCTCGATAACGTCGTCGGTGCCCTGGCCGGCGGCTTTCCCGCCTGGCGAAAATCCGGTCAGCCGATACAACATTCACGGGTGATTACGCCGGCTGAGTTGCACGAGCAGCGTGACGACTTCCAGGTAGTCGATGTCCGCGAGCCAGACGAGTTTGCTTCGGGCCATATCAAGGGTGCCAAAAATCTCTATGTCGGCTATCTGGCAGATGAACTCGACAAGCTCGACCTCGAGCCCGACAAGCCTGTCGCGGTAACCTGCGGCGTGGGCCATCGCGCGGGACTCGGTGTCAGTATTCTCAAGCGCAAGGGCTTCCGGGACGTTCGTAATCTGATTGGCGGCATGAGCGC
>JASBTO010000091.1 GCA_030148365.1 Kangiellaceae bacterium | reverse complement strand
GAACTCAAGCATAGCAGCGCTACGTTTGAGAGAAGCATGTGCGGTCAAAACCCTGCATTACCCGTGAATTCCGGCAATGAGGGTTAACCGGAGGGCCAGCCCGACAGTAGCCCCCATTTCCCGAAAGAGCACGCAGGGATTCCGGGTTTTGAGCGTGCTCGCGAACTCAAGCATAGCAGCGCTACGTTTGAGAGAAGCATGTGCGGTCAAAACCCTGCATTACCCGTGGATTCCGGCAATGAGGGTTAACGGGAGGGCCAGCCCGACAGTAGCCCCCATTTCCCGAAAGAGCACGCAGGGATTCCGGGTTTTGAGGTTGCTCGCGAACTCAAGCATGGCAGCGCTACGTTTGAGAGAAGCATGTGCGCTCAAAACCTGGAATAACCAGTGAAATTCGGGAAATGGGGGCTACTGTCGGGCTTAGTAAAGTACCTCGGTGTCTCCTTCTTCGGCCACCTTGTTCAGGATCCAGTCCCGGAAGGCGTTGATTTTCGGCCGGCCCTCGGACGCCAGCGGATACACCAGATCATAGGCGTAACCGCTCGGTATGGTGGTCTCGAATAACGGCATCAGGCGGCCGGTATCCGTATCCATCCGGGACACGACGCTGCTGCCGAGGGCGACGCCCTGACTGTGACGAGCCGCCTGCAAAACCATACCGGAATGACTGAACACAGGTCCGTGCTCCGGCGACACACCCTTGACGCCTGCTTCCTGCAACCACCGGGCCCAGGCCGAAGTATCCGTGTCGTGCAGCAAGGTGTGGTAGAGCAGATCTTCCGGCTTGTCCAGCGGACGCTCCGGTGTCGGGAGTCCGGGCGCACACACCGGCGTCAGAAACTCCTCAAACAACCGGTCGACCTTCAGGCCCGGATACTTGCCGTCACCATAGTAGATGGCAATATCCACGTCTTCCCGGAGGAAGTCCGCGGGCACGTCGGTCGCGCGCACCCGGACATCAATGTCCGGATATTGGACGCCGAAATCCGCGAGCCGGGGCACCAGCCACAAGGTGGCGAAAGTCGGCACCACGCTCACCGTCAAGGCTCCCGTCGCCCCCTGGGCCCGCACCTGCTCGGTGGCGGCCAGCAGATTTTCGAACATGTCCCGGATTTGCGGCCAGTAGCGCTGGCCCTCGTCGGTCAGCAGTAACTGCCGGTTACGACGCAGAAACAGGCTCACACCCAGAAACTCCTCAAGGGATTTAATCTGATGGCTGATCGCCGCCTGGGTGACATGCAACTCCTCCGCAGCCTTGGTAAAGCTGAGATGACGGGCGGAAGCTTCAAACGCCCGCAAACTGTTCAGAGGTGGAAACCGTTTGCCCATACCGGCCATCCATTAGTTATTTTGATGCGAAATATTATAAATGATCGCTTGAGGAACACCAGCGACATCCCTATATTTGCGCCCGTAGCTTGATATTGAAGTTTTTTGGAAGGCCGCTTGACCTGCTGAATTGTCATCAGACAATCAAAATATAGTAAGGGAAGTGACACATAACTCCATTAAACTGCGCACGATTTGAACGAAACAGGAAAGGGACCATGCGTACCACCATGATTTTCGCCGGCTTGCTGCTGGCTGCACAGGGACTGCAAACCGTTAGCGCCGATGCCGCCGCCCGACTGACAACTGAGCTGAAAGCCAGTATCGCCGTCGAGCACAAGGTATCGACCCGACGTATCGCCCGGCAACAGGCCGAGCAACTGAAAGACCACGAGCGCATGCTCGAAGAATTGAAGAACAGCCTGCGGAGCAGCCTGATTATCGTCAGTTCCGCGGAAACTGCAACATCCGGCCAGACCGACGAGTCTCTGGCCCGGGTTATTGATTGAGTTGACTGGTTGAGGTTTTATTGAGTAGTTGATTTTTGATTAGCACTGCTGAGATTTACCTACCCCCATTTGGTCCAATATCCAGCTTTATATAGTGTCTAATCAGGGCTTACCGCCAGGTAAGCCCTTTTTTTTGCCTGCTCGTTGAGCTCCGGGGGATAGCAGTGACCTGATAGATGGATGCCCGTCTTCACGTGAATGACGGTCCTGATTTCTATCGTAGCCCGGAAGTAGCGAAGCGGATTCCGGGAATGCCGCCACCTCGTCCTCCCGGCCCTACCAATTTCGTCATTCTGGCGTGCTGTATATGGATGTACGAATGTCGTGGGCGCGCGACCTACATGGACGCAGGGAGGTAGAACAACACAGGAGCAGTTGCCGAGACGCGCAGGAACGACAAGGCCAGAAACCAGCCGGTCAGAGAATTACTCACCCTCCAGGCTGGGTCCCGGCCTCCGCCGGGACGACGGGCTTGCTCCTTGGCCCTCACCAACGACGCTTTTTTTGTCCCCCATTTGCCGCCTGCCGTACAATAGGCCCCCTGCCCCCGACGCTTCCGGAAACAGCCCTTTGACTGCACAAGTTGCCGACACCCTGGTCATGGTCCGCCCCGCCGATTTCGGATTCAATCCGCAGACCGGTGCCGACAATGAGTTCCAGCAAGCGCCCGATACCGGAGCCGCCGACATCAAAGCGGCGGCCAACCGGGAGTTCGAGGCCATGGTCACGCGCCTGCGGGATCGGGGCATCGATGTGCTGGTGCTGGAGCCGGATCCCGAGGTCGGGCCGCTGCCGGATGCCATCTTTCCCAATAACTGGTTTTCCACCACCCGGCGCGGCGACCTGCTGATCTATCCGATGAAAACCGAAAATCGCCGACGGGAGCGTCGCGTTGACGCGCTCCGCGATCTGCTTTCCGATAGTGGCTACCAGGTTACGGAGATCACCCGCCTTGATGAGAGCGATCGAACCCTCGAAGGAACAGGCGCCCTGATCTTCGACCATCCGCGCAGACGCATCTATGCGGCCCTGTCCGGCCGTTGCGATCCGCAGCTGCTCGCGGCCTTTGCCAGCCAGCATGACTATGAAGTGATCAGCTTTGATACCCGCAGCCGCAGCGGCAAGCCCTTCTATCACACCAATGTCATGCTCAGCATCGGCGAAGGCTTTACCGTCCTCTGCGCCGAAGCCATTGCGGATCCGCACCAGCGGGCTGCGGTGCGCTCCGCCCTCGCGGAGAATCATCAGGTGATAGAAGTGAGCCTCGCCCAGGCCGAAGAAAATTTTTGTGCCAACATACTGCAAGTCAGCGCCGGCGGAGACCCGGTCATTTTGCTGTCGCTATCGGCGTACGAAGGCTTTACGGATGGCCAGAAACGGCTACTGGAAGTGCACGGCGAGCTACTCGCCTGCCCCATTCCCACTATAGAAAAAATCGGCGGCGGCAGCGCCCGCTGCATGGTCGCGGAAATCTTCCTGCCCCGCACCGCCTGATCTGAAAAAAAGTTTCTCCGTCTCAGAGCAGCGCCATCGCCGCCAGCACCAGCAAGGCGACATTGGCAATGAGGGCAATCAGATAAAACCAGGTTCTCGGGCTCGGATTCTTCTCGGTGGCGATCCCGTAGTAGAGCGCCATGTGGGTAAGGCGGGCAATGGCGAACACCCAGATTAAAATTCCGGTCCAGTAAGGATCGGCACCCGCCAGGATGGCCAGAAAAGCTACGCCGAGCAAGGCGGGAACATTTTCCAGCGAGTTCATGAAAGTTCGGTGGGCCCGGAACACGAAGGACTCATGGCTCAGGGAGTCGTCAATCTTGCCCGGCACGGCGCCGGGTCGACGCGCCTTGGTTGAGCCGGCAATCAGGGCCTGCGCCATCAGGGTCGCGATGGTCACCAGGATGCCCCAGAGCGCCATTGTGTAACTGTCAAAGATTTCCATGTTCTCTCCCTGAAACCGTGCGCCTTTGGCGAAGCGGAATTACCCCGCCAAAGGATAATTCCGGACTAACCGGTAACCGGTGCCGCCATCTTCATGAGAATGCCGCATAACCAGGCACCGTAGGTGCCGAGGGCATAACCGAGTACCGCCAGCAAGACGCCGACCGGCGCCAGAGACGGATGGAAAGCTGACGCCACCACCGGCGCGGAGGCGGCACCACCGACATTGGCCTGTGAGCCGACGGCGATAAAGAAGGTCGGCGCCTTGATGATTTTCGCGACCAGCAGCAACAGACCGGCATGGATGCTGATCCAGATCAGGCCGACGAGGAAGATACCGGGGATCCGGGTAATCGCGGTCAAATCCATTTTCATGCCGATAGTGGCAACCAGAATGTAGATAAAGACAGACCCGACCCGGGACGCGCCGGCATGGTCATAGTCTTTCGCCCGGGTGAAGGACAGGATCAGTCCGAAGCTCGTGGCCAGAACAATCAGCCAGAAGAAGGTGCTGTTGAGACTCATCTTCTCGAGGGCTTCAAATTGCTCAAAGAAGGGTCCCAGCCAGTTGGCGAAGAGATGGGCAAGACCGGTACAGCCAAAGGCGATTGCGCCGATCATCATGAAATCGGTCAAGGACGGGATGCGCTCATTTTCGTGCTGGAATTTTTCGACCGTGCGGCGCAGATCCTCGATGGCACTGGTATCGGCGCCCCGCTTCGCGTCGAGCACTTTCGCCTCGCCCGCCATAAACAGCAGCACCGCCATCCAGATGTTGGCCACGATAATGTCCACCGCCACCATGGCCGGGAACACGTCGTTACTGACCTCGAA
>JASBTO010000089.1 GCA_030148365.1 Kangiellaceae bacterium | reverse complement strand
TACCATCCACCCGAAAACCGAAAATCTGCCCTTTTATGTAATTTCCCGTATCGAACCCCTGGCAACCAACCGGGAGGCACTGGGGCTGAATATCGCTTTTGAAACCCACCGCCGGGAAGCGGCGGATCTGGCCCGGGACACCGGCGAACCGGTCATGACCCGAAAAATCACCCTGGTGCAGGATGCCCGGCAAACGCCGGGCTTTCTGCTGTTACACCCGCTTTATGAGTCTGGCCAGGCGCGGGATACGCTTGTCGAGCGGCGGTCGGCCCTGCGGGGCTGGGTCTATGCGCCTTTGATCGGCGGGCATTTTTTGCGCGAGCTGACTGACGCTCAGGGCGCAGCGTTCGAAATGGAAGTTTACGACGGCGGAGTCGCGTCACCGGAAAACCTGATTTACAGCAGCCGCCCGGTCGGGGAGGAAGCGGACAATAGCGCCTATTACGTGAGTGCGCGACTGGCCGTAATGCAACAGGACTGGTTGGTGGTGTGGCGGAGCACGCCGGTTTTCGAAAACCGCCACTGGAGCAACGAGCCGGTTCTGGTGTTGGTGGGCGGGCTGGCCGTAACGGTGTTGCTGGCCGTCATGGTGTTGATTTTGACGATCCGGCGCACACGCACCATGGAGTGGATGCTGGGTGACCGTAATCTGATGATGCCGGTTTTGATGTTCCTGGTCGTGGCCATCGGTAGCGGTTGGCTGTACTACACCCTGGCGGAGCGCGAGCAAAGCCTTGCCCGGATCGCGATCGGCAGGGAACTGGAGAAAGTCGCAATCCTGATCGAGTCGGACAGCCAGAATCAATTTTTGGCACTGCAACGTATGGCCCGCCGCTGGGAATCCGCGGGCGGAACGCCCATGACCGAGTGGCAGGTCGACGCGGCCAATTACGCCCGGCAATTCCCGGCGATTAATGCAGTGGAATGGATTGACTCTGACTACCGCATACGGTGGGTCGAGCCGCTGGCGGGGAATGAGCTGGTGGTGGGCTTCAACGTCGGCTTCAATGCCGAGCGCCGTGCGGCACTGGCGCAAGCCGAAACGGCAAGAGCTGTGACCCTGACGCCGCCCATACAGTTGGTTCAGGGGTATCCGGGCTTTGTCGCCTATTCGCCGCTGATCGTGGGCGGGAATTTTGATGGCTTCATCGCTACGGTGTTTGACCTGAAGGAATTCTTCCACGCGGCACTGGGCGAAGGGGCTGCTGACCATTTGCAGGTAGCGCTCTCCTACCAGGGTGCGGAACACTTCCGACAAAGTCCGGCCTCTCGGCTTTTGGAGCTGGATTTTGCGGTTGAGCAGCCCATCATGCTCGGTGACCAGGAGTGGCAACTGAAAGTTACGCCGACGGATTCCTTCGCCCGGGCCCGGCAAAGTGCACTGCCGGAAATAGTATTGCTGGCAGGACTCCTGATTGGCACTTTGCTGGCATTGATGGTGCGCGCGACCTTGATCGCCCGAATCAAGTCCGCGTACCTGGCACAGTCCAATGATCTCAATACCAGTATCCTGGCCAGCGCCGCCTACCCGATTATTGCGACCGATCGCAATGGCGGGGTCATGCTCTTCAACCGGGCGGCGGAAAAAGCCTTCGGATACAAGGCGGAAGAATTACTCGGCACGCCGATGCCCCGGCTCTGGCACGATTATGCCGAGGTGGAGCAACAGGCGCTGGAACTCAGCGAGTACCTGGGCAAACCGGTCAATCCGGGACCTGAGGTCTTTATAGCCCGTCCGAGCCTGGAGGGCATGGAGAGCCGGGAGTGGACCTTCCGGCACAAGGATGGCTCCAGTTTTCCGGTCAATCTGACCGTCACGCCCTTGCGGGCCAGCGATAGTGGCGAGATCACCGGTTATCTCGGGGTTATCGAAGATATTACCGAACGCAAGACCCAGCAACTGGCCCTGGAAGCCAGCGAGGAGAAATTCCGTTCGGCCATGGAGTATGCGCCGATAGGAATGGCCCTGGTGGCACCCGAGGGACGTTTCCTGCGGGTCAATCCGGCGCTGTGCCGGTTACTCGGGTATCGAGAATCGGAACTGGTCGCCCAGGACATCCAGTCCGTGACCCATCCGGAGGACAAGCAGGAAAGCCAGGAGCTCTTTCAGAAAGCCGCGGCCGGAAAAATAAACGGCTACCGCACGGAGAAGCGCTACCTGCATAAATCCGGCCGGGTCATCTGGGCATTGCTGAAAGTCTCCCAGGTAGGAGACCATGCCGGCGAGCCCCGGTATTTCATCGGGCAGATTGTCGATATTACCGAGCAAAAACAGATGGAGCGCATGAAGAGCGAGTTCGTGTCCATTGTCAGTCATGAATTGCGCACCCCCCTGACCTCCATCCGCGGCGCTCTGGGTCTGATCACCGGCACCATGGCGGGAGAATTACCCGACAAAGCCAACCATCTGATCAATATCGCGCACCAGAGTTGTGAGCGTCTGATCCTGCTGATCAATGACATTCTGGATATGGACAAGATCAGCTCAGGCCAGATGCGCTTTGCCATCGAGGAAGAATCTCTGGCGCCGATCATTCGCCAGGCGGTCCAGGGTATTGATGCCTACGGTCAAAAATTCGGCGTGACGATTAACGCAAAGCAAGTGGATCCGTCGCTGGTGCTGGCAACGGACAGTGCCCGCTTGATCCAGGTGCTTAACAACCTGTTATCGAATGCCGTCAAATTTTCCGACGCGGGTGGTGAGGTCATTGTCAGCGCGGCACGCCGTGGCGATCGGGTGCGAATTGCCATTGCGGATACGGGCTGCGGGATCAGTGAAGGGTTCCGGGAAAAGATTTTCGAGCGCTTCAGCCAGGCCGACTCATCCGCGACCCGGAGCCGGGGGGGCACCGGCCTGGGCCTGCACATCAGCAAGCAAATCGTTGAACAAATGGATGGCGCGATTGGCTTTGACACAGAGGAATACGAAGGTACGACTTTCTGGCTGGAGTTTCCCCTTGCGGCAGAGCTGGCCCCGAAGGATCGTGGCACGATAGAGCCACCGGTGCTGATTTGCGAGGCGGACCCGGCGGTGGCGGATTCGGTCAGGGGAACTCTGGAAGCCGCGGGGTTCGACGCCGAGATCGCCCGCTCCGCGCCTCAGGCCCGCAAGCTGCTGGACACCCACAATTATGCCGCCATCACTCTCGATCTGGATCTCCCGGACGCGCAGGGTGTCCAGTTTGTTCATGAGCTCCGCTGCCAGGCGAAAACAGCGGGAATTCCGATAGTGGTGACGTCCACGTCCGTCACCACCGGGACCGGTGCACTCGAAGGCGGAGCGGTCGGGGTTCGCGACTGGCTGACCAAGCCCGTGGACAGCGGCAATCTGGCCGATTCCCTGAAAAGTCTGGTCACGGATAGCCATACGCGGCCCCGGGTTTTGCATGTGGAAGACGACCGGGAACTGTTTAACCTGCTGGCGGCGTCCCTCGGGGACGAGGTGGAAATTCTGTCAGCGGAAACCCTCGCTGAAGCGGAAAAATTGCTGGCAGAGCAGGAATTTTCCCTGGTGATCCTTGATATCGAGTTGCCGGACGGCTCCGGACTCAGCCTTCTGCCGCAACTTGCCAAAGACAGTGGTGCTCTGGTGCCGGTCCTGATCCTGTCGGCCAGTGAATCGCCGGAGCAAATCCGTGAGCAGGTGGCTGCGTCCTTCGTCAAGGCGCGCATGTCGGAGCAGCAGATTGTCAGCGCCATTCTTGAATTGGCCAAAGGCCATAACCCGACCGTAGAGGTACCCGTATGAGTCGAGCTCTGAATCACGTGCTGTGTGTCGATGATGAACCGGACATTCTGGAGGTCGCACAGCTGAGCCTGGAAACTGTAGGCGGCTACCGGGTGTCATCGGCCGCCAGCGGCAAGGTGGCGCTCGCGCAGGTGGAAAGCCTGCGGCCGGATATCATATTGCTGGATGTCATGATGCCGGGCATGGATGGACCCTCGACCCTGCAAGCGCTCAGGAGTCGTCCGGCGACGGCCCATATCCCCGTGGTATTCATGACCGCCCGGGTCCAGTCGGCAGAAGTCGTCGAATATCTTGAGCAGGGTGCGGCTGGTGTCATCGCCAAGCCGTTTGATCCCATGACCCTGTCGTCTCAACTCGAAGAATTATGGAGCAGTTCTGATGTCGCTTGAAAAAGCCAGATCCCTGTCTGCGGGTATGCAGGCACTACAAATTCGCTATCTTGAACAACTCGCCGTACGTCATCAGCAGATTGTCGATATGTTGCCCGCTATCATTCGTGGCGACCTGGGCACCGGGCCAGGCGCCAGGCTCCAGTCCGAGGCCCACAAGCTTGCCGGGACCGGGTCCACATACGGCTTTCCCCGTATCAGCGAAACGGGGAAACGACTCGAAGAGGCATTGCTGGCGAGGCCGCAGCTCCCTTCCGGGAAAGTTGCAAATCTGGTTCGGGCGCTGCTCGACGCCTGCGAGGCTGCCCTGTATGTCAGCCCGGAACAGTCCGCCGGCGCTCCGGAAACAGCCAAGCCGGCGGTCGCGGTCGCGGTGAACGAATCCGCGTTGCCGCTTTTGCTTGCCGTGGATGATGATCCGGCGATTCTGGAAATCATGCAGAGCATGTTCACCGGTGATGCCCGAGTGGTGACGGCGAGCACCGCTGAGCAGGCTTTTGCGCTGATCAACCAGCAACGTCCGGATCTGATACTGCTGGACGACAATATGCCGGGGCAAATCTCAGGCCTGCAATTACTCGAGAAAATCCGCTCTATCGACGAGCTCTCGGGGCTGCCGGTGATCATGATTACGGCCAGTGACGCACCGGATAACGTGATGCGGGGATTGGTGGCAGGCGCCGTGGATTACATCGCAAAGCCCTTTCAGCCGGAGGATGTGGCGGAAAAGGTGCGGGCCTGTCTCGGCCGGCGGGATAAGCTGATTCTGATCGCCGACGACGATCCGGCGGTAACGGACCTGCTGGCTCACAAATTTCGTGGCGCCGGCTATCAGGTGGAAGTGGCCTGTGATGGCGAGGAAGCCTGGTACTTCATGCAGGCAAGTGCTGTCAGTCTGGTGTTGCTGGATCGAATGATGCCGGGGCTCGATGGCATGAAGGTGATGCGCATGATGCAGAAGCAGCCAACCCTGAAAGACATTCCGGTCGTGTTTCTCACGGTCAGGCATTATGGCGCGGATATCATTGAAGGCTTGAAGTCTGGCGCGACGGACTATATTACCAAACCCTTTGATCCGGATGAGGTAGTCAGCCGGTGCATTCGATTACTGGAATCTGCCGTCGCCGCAGGAGAGCAAGCGAAGCGGGGCGGCGTCCCGGCCGTCAGTGCTTCTGGAATTTGATGTCGACCATCAGGTCGTTGGCGAGGTTTTCCAGATCCTCGCGTAACTGTTCTGGCTCGAGGTCGCCGGGCAGGCTGACCTGAATGGTGGCTTCGAAAATGTCCCCGCCGGACCAGGCGGCGCTGCTGCGGCGGGTCCGGATCTCTTCAACATTGACGCCGTCCATGGACATGACCCGGGTGATATCCCGGACAATGCCGGGTTTGTCATTGCCGACCAGCTCTATGCGGTAGAGGTCACGGGTTTCGGCGACGTCCGGAGTGATTTCCTCTAGCTGGATAGCGAGGCCGTCCTTTTGCAACGCTTCCATCCGGGACACCAGGTGCGTGTAGGCATCCTGCTTGATTTCTACGGTAATGAGTCCGGAGAACTTTCCGGCCAGATGGCTGAGCCGGCTTTCCAGCCAATTGCCCTCGTATTGCCTGACAATATCCGCGATGGATTCGACCAGTCCTGGTCGATCATCTCCGAGTACCGATAACAACACCCGTTTGGTCATTTCCGCTTCCTGCTTTTTGGATCCGTATGCCAGACAGTGTAAAGACCTGCTCACGGCGAGGCAATGCGAGATCGGTGGGTGGGACGGCCTAGAGCGCAGACATCGCCTGTTGTAGCAGGTGGCCGGTAAACTCCGGGCGCAGATAGAAACCCCGGGGCAGCGTCAGACAGGTTTCGCCGTCGCTGCCGACGGTTTCAGTCAAAGCGCTGGCCGAGGCGGCTTTCGGGCGGACCTGCAGGATCTCCCCCTGTCGGGCACTGAGAGATTCCACTTCGCCACGGGCGACGCGCTCCATGACCTGTTCCCAGTCGGCGCGCAGGATGGCTTCTATGTCCGGGGTGGGACTCCAGAGAAATCCGGTCCCGATTATGCGCTCCGGCAAGGGGATTTGCCGTTCGGCGACAATGGGCAGCCACAACACCCGGGCAAGCTTGTGACAGACGATGGAGTCACGCCAGTGACCGGAGGTGCCGGTCAGGGGCACGACGCTCACGTAAGTGGACTCCAGAGGTTTGCCTTGCCGGGTGACGGGCAGCGTTTTCAGTTCGACCCCCAACTCCGGGAAATCCGGTTGCGGCAGAGAACCGGAACTGGCGCCGAGCAGGGTCTCTATAAATTGTCCGACCCAGCCCTTGTCGCGGCGCAGGCTGGCGGGTAACGGGATGCCCCTGCGGTCCGCGAGCTCGCCGAGGGTGTAACCGGCCAGATCCCGGGCGCGGGCCAGTAATTCGTCCCGTGAGCGGGGCGCGCCCGTCATGCCGGGCTGGCCGACAAGTCGAGGATTTTCCAGCCTTGCTCCCGGGCCCGGACCCGCAGCCGGTCATCCGGTGTGACCGCAACGGGAGTGCCGACCAGCGACAGCAACGGGATGTCATTGTGGGAGTCGCTGTAGCAGGTCGCGGTCTGGAGTGACCAGGGTTTGTCCCGGAGCCATTCCTGCAGACGCGTGACCTTGCCTTCCCGAAAGACGGGGGTGCCGGTGACCTGTCCGGTCAGGTGGTCCGCGCGGATTTCCGGCTCCGTGGCAATCATCTCATCCACATCCAGCAGGTCCCTTGCCGCCTGGGCCACGAAGGCGTTGGTCGCGGTGATCAGCAGGCAAAAGTCGCCTCTTTGTCTGTGGGTCCGGAGCAGTGCTTCGGCTTTGGGCCGGATAATCGGGCTCACCATGCGTTTGGAAAACTGGTGGCGGAGCTGGATAAGTTCGCCCAGGGAAAAGGGTTTGAGGGGCGCGAGCACAAACCGGTAAAATTCGAGAATATCAAGACAACCTGCGCGATAGTCATCGAGATATTGTTGTTTCTGTTGTTGGTAGTGCGCCGGATCGACAATACCTTTTTGCGCGAGAAAATCTCCCCAGAGTTGATCACAATCACCCTCCAGAAGCGTGTGATCCAAATCGAAAATGCACAAGGCCATTTATTGTTATCCTTTTGTGTTTGCCTGTATATGAAACCCCTTTTTGGCGGTTTACGCAAACCGCATGTCTGTGGAACAATGTGGAAAACTCCGATTATGGATGAACCCGATGATTGATGCAGATGGCTTTCGTGCCAATGTCGGCATCATCGTATGCGACCAGGCCGGCAGATTGCTGTGGACCCGTCGATACGGTCAGACTTCCTGGCAATTTCCCCAGGGCGGCGTCAACCCGGGCGAATCCCCGGAAGCGACGCTGTATCGCGAACTCTATGAGGAAATCGGGCTGCAACGGGAGGACGTGAAAATTCTCGGGTCCACCCGGGAGTGGCTGAAGTACCGGTTGCCGGCTCGCCTGGTCCGTCAGGACAGCGCGCCCCTCTGTATCGGGCAGAAACAGAAGTGGTTTTTGTTGCGCCTGATCAGCAAGGAAGACCGGATCCGGTTCGATACCTCCGACCATCCTGAATTTGACGATTTGCTGTGGGTCAATTACTGGTATCCCGTGCGTCAGGTGGTCGCTTTCAAGCGGGAAGTCTATCGGGAAGCCCTGCAGGAGTTATTGCCTTGCCTGATGCGTAGTCAGTTGCAGAATTTGCAGCGTCCGCGCAAGCGGCGCTCCGGTCAGGATCGGAGCCGACAGCGGGACGGTCAGCCCGGCAAACGTCAATAGGGCCGACTTCCGCTCAGGCGTTGGACTTCTGCCAGACCAGCAAAAAATTATTGGCCGGCATCGGATGCCGATCGACCAGTTGCAAGCCATGGTGGGCAGCCTGGGATTGCAAGTCCGTAAAATCCCGGAGCCCCGAGTCGGGATCCCTCTCCTGCAACATCTGATCAAAGGCTTCGTTGGAGTCGCTCGTGTATTGGCCATTGAAATTGAAGGGCCCGTACAGGCAGAAATAGCCGCCGGGCTTGAGCACCTTGCCGACCCCGGTGAACATGGCGCGGACGGCGGGCCAGTCCATAATATGGGCGGTATTTGCCGAGAAGACGCCATCGGTTTCTGCGATCGGCCAGCGCCGGCTGGTGACATCCAGGAGCAAGGGCGCACTGACATTGCGCAGGCCGGCTTCGTGGATCCAGGCCATGATGCCGGCATGATTTTCCGGGACATCGCTGGTCTGCCAGATCAACTCCGGGAGCCGGGCCGCGAAGTAAACCGCATGTTGGCCGGTGCCGCTGCCGATTTCCAGCACATGGCCGGCATGGCTGAAATAATTGCGGATAACGTCGAGAATAGGCACCTTGTTATTTTCGCAGGCCTGTGAAAAAGGTTTCATTGCGGCTCCGTGCTTGAGTAAAGTGTCCGGCGGACAATAATAAAAGGCGAAACACACTTTTGGATATTAGCATGCTCCTGCTATTTGCCCTGACCGGGGCGGCGGCCGGCCTGTTGGCGGGACTGCTCGGGATCGGTGGTGGTTTGCTGATTATCCCGGTGCTGGTGTTTCTGCTGCCGAAGGCCGGCGTACCCTGGGAGTTGGTCATGCACATGGCCCTCGCGACTTCCCTCGCCACCATCTGTCTGACTTCCGTGTCCTCTTTCATGGCTCACCAACGGCGGGGCTCGGTGCTTTGGCGTCACTTTGCCCGCCTGGCGCCCTGGGTACTGGCAGGGGCCCTCGGCGGAGCCTGGCTGGCCGATCGCCTGGATACCCTGTGGCTGGCTCGGATCTTCGGCGTATTCGCGATATTGATGGCCATCAAGATGTTCCTGAACCTGACGCCGGAGTCGCGGGCCGGCGGACTTGGCTGGCCGACCGCGGTCCCCGGCGGGTTGCTGTGCGGCGCCATCTCCGCCCTCGCCGGGATCGGCGGCGGCACCTTGCTGGTGCCTTTTTTGGTCTGGCACCGGACCCCGATGTTGCATGCAGTAGGCACCACATCCGCCCTTGGGCTGCCCCTCGCGTTGAGTGCGACCGCCGGCTATATTACTCTCGGTCTTGACGCGCCCAATCTGCCGGCAGGCAGTCTCGGCTACGTGTATTTACCGGCATTTGCCGGTATAGTGGCCTGCTCGATCCTGACCGCGCCACTGGGTGCCCGGCTTGCCCATCAGTTGCCGGCCCCGACCCTGAAAAAGGTGTTTGCGGTGGTGTTGGTGGTAGCGGGCATAAAAATATTTTCCGGCACCCTGTAGCCGGTGAGACGGTTTCCCGGGATTGACCCGATGGCAACACAGACAGACAACAAGATTTCAGGCTGACTTCATGGATTTTCCCTATATTGACCCGGTGATTGTCAATCTCGGCCCCATCGCGCTGCGCTGGTACGGTCTTATGTATCTGCTCGGTTTTCTGGGGGCCTGGTGGCTGGGCAACCTGCGGGCCCGAAAGCCGGGCTCCGGCTGGAACGAGGAGCAGGTTTCGGACTTGCTGTTTCTCGGTTTTATCGGGGTGGTTGCCGGCGGCCGGATCGGCTATGTGCTTTTCTACGGACTCGACTACTGGGCCGAGGACTGGCTCTACCCCCTCAAGATCTGGGAAGGCGGGATGAGTTTCCACGGCGGTCTGCTTGGTGTCGTCGTGGCCATGTGGTACTTCGCCCGCAAAACCGGCAAGGGGCTCTTCGAGGTGGGTGATTTCTGGGCGCCGATGGTGCCGGTCGGGCTCGCTTTTGGTCGCCTGGGTAACTTTATCAATGGCGAACTCTGGGGCCGGGAAGTCGTCGACAAGACCCTTCCCTGGGCGATGCGTTTCCGCTGTGATCCGGTAGAAGCGCCCTGGTATAGCGGCTGCGATCCCCGGGCACTGCTCCGGCATCCTTCCCAACTTTATGAATTTGCCCTCGAAGGCGTGGTGCTGTTCGCGCTCCTGTGGTGGTTCTCCGCCAGGCCCCGGCCGCGAATGGCGGTATCCGGGCTTTTCCTGCTGGGCTATGGCAGCTTCCGCTTTTTCATCGAGTTCTACCGCGAGCCCGATGCCCATCTTGGCCAGGTGATCAGCTGGCTGACCATGGGCCAGGTGCTGTCAGCGCCGATGATTATCACCGGCGCCATCCTGATGATCATGGCCTACCGGCGCCGCGTGGCGCCGGCCGGCCAATAAAAAATCGCCAAAACAAGAGAGACGGTTTCGATGAAACAATATCTGGACATGATGCGCCACGTGCTCGACCAGGGCGCCGACAAGGGCGACCGCACCGGTACCGGTACCCGCAGCGTTTTCGGTTATCAGATGCGCTTCGATCTGCAGCAGGGTTTCCCGATGGTGACCACCAAGAAATTGCATTTGCGCTCCATCATTATCGAGCTGCTGTGGTTTCTCAATGGCGATACCAATATCAACTACCTGAAAGAGCACGGCGTGCGGATCTGGGATGAGTGGGCCGATGAAAACGGCGATCTGGGCCCCGTCTATGGCGAGCAGTGGCGTGCCTGGAAAAAGCCGGACGGCAGCACCGTCGATCAGATCAGCAACGTGCTCGAGCAGATCCGCAACAATCCCGACAGCCGCCGCATGATGGTGGTGGCCTACAACCCCGGTGTTGCCGACGAGATGGCACTGCCGCCGTGCCACTCGCTGTTCCAGTTCTATGTTGCCGACGGCAAACTGTCCTGCCAGCTCTATCAGCGCAGCGCCGATATATTCCTGGGCGTGCCCTTCAACATCGCCTCCTATGCGCTGCTGACCCACATGATGGCCCAGCAGGCGGGACTCGAGGTGGGGGAGTTCATCTGGAGCGGCGGCGATGTGCATCTGTACAGCAATCACTTCGAGCAGGCCCGGGAGCAACTGGGCCGGGAGCCGCTGGCGCTGCCGGAACTGGTGATCAAGCGCAAGCCGGACACCCTGTTCGACTACCGGTTCGAGGACTTTGAAATCCGCGGCTACGAGGCCCATCCCCATATCAAGGCCCCAGTCGCGGTATAAATCGACAGGGTCGCCAATAACCGAGAAGCCTGTAATGTCAGAATCCACTCAGCCTGTCATCTCCCTGATCGTCGCCATGGCCCATGACCGCGTGATCGGCAAGGACAACCAGATGCCCTGGCACCTGCCGGCGGACCTCAAGCACTTCAAGGCCGTCACCCTCGGCAAGCCGGTGATCATGGGGCGCAAGACGTTCGAGTCCATTGGCATGCCCCTGCCGGGTCGCAAGAATATTATCGTCACCCGCCGTCAGGATTTCGTGGCTGAGGATTGTGTGGTCGTCAATACGCTCGATGCCGCCCTGCAGGCCGCCGGGGACGTCGAAGAAGTGATGATCATCGGCGGCGCCAATATCTATGGGCAAATGCTCGACCGGGCTGATCGCCTTTACCTGACCCTGATTGATCTGGACACGGACGGCGACACCCGATTTCCCGAGTATCAACACCTGGAGTGGCGGGAGATGTCCCGGCAGGAGCATCCTGCTTCGGCAAAGGGTGCGCCCGGGCATGTGTTTCTGACCTTGCACCGCGACCGGCGGGGGCAATCAGGCCGATAGACAAACCGGCGAGCTGGCCGGCATGGAGCCGTTTGCAGGCACCTCAACGTTTGGGAGTTTCGGGCGGGATGCGTCGAAACTTCTGATGATTGCCCGGCAGCCAGCTCTTGCCGTTGTCGGTCGTGTATTCCATTTTCGACTCGAAGGAATTCTTGCGGATCTTGTAGCGGGTGAAGCGTAATTGGGCGGTCCCGCCATCGGCGGTCTCGTATTCCTGAGTGGTGCGCTGTTCGCCCCCGAGGGGGCCGGACATGATCCAGAGCTTGCCATCTCTGCCCACTGACACCATCTCGATCTCCTGCTCCTTTTCATCAATATAAAACAGGAGCCCGGCCGCCTGGTCGAGTTCGGGGATCTCGCTTTTTCCGCTCACCACCCTATCGGGGACGACCCAGGAAAATTCATAGGAGCCGGCCACGGATTTGGCGACCGAACCATCGGCATTAAGAAATTCCGTGGTGACGGCCCAGCGACCGATGGCGCTGCGCAATTGTTCGACGGAGTGCTTCAGGGCGGCAGCATCCGTCGGTGTCTGATCCTGCCCGGCATGGCAAGTAATGCTGCCGAGCAACAGGAAGAGGCTGCAGATAATCCATTGCGGTTTCATAATCTTGGCATTTCCTGGCCAGGTTGAACTTTTATAGTAAGCCGGGTCTGTCGGATTACAAGTGGAGTTTTACCTTTCCGGAAGAGCTTGCCAGCGCCAGAACCCCGGGCATTGGCCCGGTCGGGAAAGTTTTCAGAAGCTCAGGAGTTTTTGCGTGTCGAGGTATACCGCGTCAGGATCCGGTCCAGATGATTGGCAAAGATCTGGCGGTCGGTCTGACTGAGCGGTGGCGGACCGCCGGTATGAACGCCGCTGCTGCGCATGGTGTCCATGAAGTCGCGCATGTTGAGGCGGCCGCGGATATTTTCCGGGGTAAACAATTCGCCCCGGGGGCTCAGGGCAGCCGCGCCGTTTTCGATGACTTCGGCGGCCAGGGGGATATCGCTGGTAATCACCAGATCACCGGCTTCGGCTTTTTTCACAATCTCGTTATCGGCCACATCAAAGCCCGGCATGACCTGCAACATGGTGATGTGGCGGGAGGCGGGAACCCGGATGGCCTGATTGGCAACCAGCGTCATGTTGATGCGGGTACGCTCGGCGGCCTTGAACAGAATTTCCCGGATTACGACAGGGCAAGCGTCGGCATCTACCCAGATTTTCATGGTCTTGGTTCCCGGCAAAACAGGGCGCCAGTTTACCCGGAATAGCGCCCAAAGTCCGGCGGCCGTTGCCGGATCTTCGCGGCTCAGTTCAGATCATGGCTTTCAAGCCAGTCGGTGATATCCGGGGGCACCGCGGGCGCGATCCTTGGCCACTGCCAGTTGCCGGCCGCATCTTTACCGGCTTTCAGTTCCAGGCGGTGGTCGGCGCGCGGGTACACCCGTATCTGCACCCGTTCCGGGTTCGGAAACAGGTTGGCAAGTTTTTCAGCATTTTCGATGGGCGGGGTGATCCAGTCGGCCTGACCATAGAGCAGCAACACCGGCAACTCGAGGGACGCGACCAGGCTGGCCGGTTGCAGACCATGATTGCGATGCCACCAGTCAAGATCTGCCACCGACCGCGGTTGATCGACATACTGTCCCCAACGGCTGTCGGCTGCCTGCCGGATTGCAGTTTTCAGCGCCGGCCAGCCCTGCCCGGTACGGGCCACATAAAAATACAGGCCGGCATAGGCAAGGGCATCCTCGATATCATCTTCAGGCAGTCCGTCGGCGCGCATGCCGTACTCGAGTTGTTGCAGGTCCTGGTCCCGGGGCGTTCCCGCTGCCGCCGAGATCAGGATCAGAAAAGCGATATCCTGTCGAGCCGCTGCGATTCGCTCCGCTAACCAGGCACCCTGACTGGAGCCCATCAAACCGATACGGGCGGCGTTGATATCGCGCCTGGATTTCAGGTAGCCGAGGGCGTGGCTTCCGTCATTCGCCAACTGCTCAAGGTCGGCGGGTCGGGCGCCACCGGTATCGCCGACGCCACGCTTGTCGTAGTAGAGCACCGCTAGTCCGCGGCGAGCCAGCAGATCGGCCCAGGAACGATAGCCCCAGTCTGCCTGACCCTGATTCCCCGAGCCATGCAGTAACACGACTGCCGGGTAAGGCGGTGACCTGTCGGGCAGCACCAGCGTGCCGTTGAGGTTAATGGCACCGGTTTTGAAGACCACGGGTTGCCGGCGCAGTGGCCTGGCGTCGGATGGGGCGAGTGCGAGTGTCAGGTCCTGACCGGCCAGTTGAACGCTGCCATGCAGCTTTTCACCATCGAAAGCCAGAGCTATGGAGCCGAGATCAAGGGGCAGGGTGACACGGATATCCGACCCCAGTCTCCTGACCGCAACCGGCTCCCAGGCCATGACCAAATCGGGGATATCCATGGTGGCAGTCAGGGTCTGACCACTATCCTCAATCGTCATACGGATCGTCAGTCCGGCGCCGCGATAATGCAGGGCGCCGGTCCATTGCCCGGTGAGACAGTCCGGCCCGACCGGTTCGCATGCTGCGACCGGCGGGGTACCGGCCAGGGCGAGTAGCAAGAAAAAAGCGGCAGGAAAACCAACCAGCCTTGAAATTGGCGCAGGGAACAAGTCGGCCTCCCGGGGCAGACAAACAGGGACATAAAACCTGAGACGCTGATGGCGCCGATTTAGTTGTCCGCTGCGCCGGATTCCCGGTCGGTGCCGGGATCAGACGCGGACACAATCTCCTCGACTTCCGCCTTCCAGCGGGGGCGAACCTTGCCTTCCTTCGGCGCCGGCCAGCCTTCCCGCTGGGCGCTGCGATCGCCGTCGGTTTCTTCGGTCTGATCGTGGAACAGCTGCACCTGGACTTCATAGGGCATGTCGATACTGGCGTCATCCAGTGCCAGCTTGAGCGCCTTGATCACCCGGGCGCGGACCCGGGTGACATCAGAGCGGCGGCTGTCGGTCCACCAGCGCGCCCGGATGGTGACCCAGCTGGCGGCCAAATCCCAGGGCAGTGCCTGTGGCGGCGGTTCTGATTCTATGCCATCGACGCCCGCCAGGGTGTCCCGGATGACGTCGCAAGCCTCGTCAATATCGTCGCCATAACCGATGCCGATATCGTATTCACTGCGACGTTTGTTATAGGCCGTCTTGACCAGCACCGCGTTCGTATAGATGTCGCTGTTGGGCACCACGATACGCTGGCCGTCAAAGGTCTTGATAAGAGTGGCGCGGGTCTCGATGCGTTCGACGGTGCCGTGGTGGTCGTTGACTTCAATCTGGTCATTCACTTCAAAGGGTTGGCGCAGCAGGATGAGCAAGCCGGCCAGCCAGTTTTGCAGAATGTCCTTGAAAGCGAAGCCGATAGCCACGGAGCTGATCCCGAGGCCGGCGATCAAATCACCCGGCTTCAAGGTGGGAATGACGATGGTGGCGGCGAGCAGAAAACCGACCACGTATATGATCCACTTGACCAGGCCGCCGAGCACATCGCCAAGATTGGCTCTTTGCTTTTTCTTGAGATGGCTCCGGATCAGGCGCCGCGCCAGCAGGCCCAGACCCATGAAAATCGCGAGGATAATCAGGGCAACGATGATGTTGGGCAGTAACCGGACAGCGCCATCAAGCCAGCTGTCCAGCCGTTCCATAGCCATGCCGGGGTCCAGATCAATCTCCCGGGGGGCGTCTTCGGATTGTCCTGAGTCGGGCGGGTTGTTGTCCTGCTCTGCCATACGGAGCTCCCTGGTGGAGGTTTAGCTTCCCTGATATTTCCTCCACATTACCGCAAGACCTGGCTCGCGAACAAATACCCGGCGACCGGCCCCGCCCCATATCAATGGCGCCGGAGGCCGGGATCCTGTAAGCTGTGCGCCCGCCATACTGGCGGCTTCCCATCTATACGAGATTAATCTATGAGTTTTGCTTCCCTGGGGTTATCCGCTCCAATTCTTGATGCCGTGACTGCACAAGGTTACACCAGCCCTTCGCCGATCCAGGCCAAGGCCATTCCCGCCGTATTAGAAGGTCGGGACGTGATGGCGGCCGCGCAAACGGGCACGGGAAAGACGGCGGGCTTTACCCTGCCGATACTGGAGCAACTTTCCAGAGGCCAACGTGCCGGCCCCAATCAGGTACGGGCACTGGTGCTGACGCCGACCCGCGAACTCGCCGCCCAGGTCGCCGACAGCGTCGCTACCTACGGGAAAAACCTGCCCCTCAGTTCCTCCGTGGTTTTTGGCGGCGTCAAGATCAATCCCCAGATGATGAAGTTGCGCCGGGGCGTGGATGTTTTGGTCGCGACACCGGGCCGTCTGCTGGATCTGTACAGTCAGAATGCCGTCAGGTTCAAACACCTGGAAGTGCTGGTACTGGATGAAGCGGATCGCATGCTGGACATGGGCTTCATCCATGACATCAAGAAAATTCTCGCCGTATTGCCAAAAGAGCGGCAGACGCTGATGTTCTCGGCAACCTTCTCCAAAGAGATCCGCGCGCTCGCCAAGGGGCTCGTGCGTAATCCCGTCGAGATCTCTGTCAGTCCCCCGAACACGACGGTAAAATCCGTTGAGCAACTCGTGCATCCCGTCGACAAGGCCAAAAAGGCGGGCTTGCTGATCGAGTTGATTAACGAAAATGACTGGCAACAAGGGCTGGTTTTTACGCGCACCAAACACGGTGCCAACAAACTTACCCGGCAACTTGAAGCGGCCAACATCAAGGCCGCGGCAATCCACGGCAACAAGAGCCAGGGTGCCAGGACCAAGGCTCTCGCCAATTTCAAGAAAGGCAGCATCCGCATTCTGGTGGCCACCGATATCGCAGCGCGCGGGCTGGACATTGATCAACTGCCGCAGGTGGTCAATTTTGACCTGCCCAACGTGCCGGAAGATTATGTGCACCGGATCGGTCGCACCGGCCGCGCCGGCGCCACGGGTCATGCGATTTCCCTGGTCAGCGCCGACGAAGCCAAGCAGCTTTTCGATATCGAAAGACTGATCGGTAACCAGCTGACCCGAAAGCTCGTCGACGGCTTTGAACCGGTTCACGATGTGCCCGCGTCGCGCCCGGGACAAAAGTCCCACGGTGCCCGCAAGCCGAAAAAACCCAAGCCCGGTCACCGGGATGGCCAGCGCTCCGGGGATGCCGCCAGCGGCCACAAGCCGCCGGGCAAGAACCGTCGTCATGGTCGTGGCAAGAATCCGACCGGCCGTCCGTCCGGTGATCGAACCCGGTAACAGGTGAACGCCGAAACACAAGATTATTCAATCGCGCCGTCGCGCTCGCGAGCCGGGCAGTGAACCGGATCGGGGTGTTTGCGGATGTGCAGAACATCTATTACACGACGCGCCAGGTTTATGGACGCCAGTTCAATTACCGGAAACTCTGGCAGCGGGTCAGTGGTCGCGGCGAAATAGTCTCTGCGACCGCCTATGCCATCGATCGCGGTGACGAGGGGCAGGTCAAGTTCCAGAGCGCGCTCCGGGATATCGGTTTCCGGATCCGGCTGAAACCTTTTATTCAGCGCAGCGACGGCTCCGCCAAAGGCGACTGGGATGTCGGCATTGCCATTGACGTGATGGAAGCTGCCCCGGAACTGGACACGGTGGTGTTGCTGTCAGGCGACGGCGACTTTGATCTGTTGCTGGACCGGATACGCAAGCAGTACTCGGTAAGCGCTGAAGTCTACGGGGTTCCCTCGCTGACCGCCTCTTCCCTGATCAGGGCGGCGTCGGTGTTCCATCGAATTGACGATAATCTGCTGTTGTAAATCCGCTGCCGCGGTGAGGCACTCAGCCTTGTATCTGTCGCACCCGGAATGAACGGCCTTTGAGCTTGCCGGTCCCGAGTTTTTTCAGGGCCATCTGGGTGACCTTGCGATCCACCGCCACGAACGACCAGTTATCCGCAACATTAATCTTGCCGACCTGATTGCCTTCGATGCCACCGGCACCCGTTAGCGCGCCGAGGATATCGCCGGGTCTGACTTTCTGTTTCTTGCCGCCGTCAATTTGCAGGGTCGTCATGGGCGCCTTGTAGGCCGGATGGGCGAGCAGGCTGCGGGGCGGAATGTCCGCCATTTCCGCTTTTCTGCCGAGATATTCCTGCAGACTCTGCAAGCGATGACTCTCCTTGTCGCCGAAAAGCGTACAGGCCATACCCTTGCTGCCCGCCCTACCGGTACGCCCGATCCGGTGGGTATGCACTTCGGCTTCCCGGGCAAGGTGATAGTTGACGACGAGATCGACGGCATCGATATCAAGGCCCCGGGCCGCAACGTCGGTGGCAACCAGGACAGAGGCGCTTTTGTTGGCGAAGCGCACCAGCGCCTGGTCCCGATCTTTCTGTTCCAGATCACCGTGCAGCGCCAGGACGCTGAAGCCATAGCCGGCGAGTTGTCCGGCAACTTCCCGGGTTTCCTGACGGGTGTTGCAGAAAATCATGGCGGACTCCGGACGCTGCTCGAGCAGCAACAGGTGCAGTGCGGTCATGCGCTCGGCGTTATCGGCAACCTTGATAAAAAATTCGCGGATACTGCTCTGATCATGCTGGGCCGCCACTTCAACGATCAGCGGGTTGGCCATCACCCGATCCGCAATGCTGCGGATCTGGTCGGGGTAGGTGGCGCTGAACAACAGGGTCTGGCGCTGCTTCGGCAGGTGCTCGACGATCGCGTCGAGGGCGGGCTGAAAACCCATATCCAGCATGCGATCGGCTTCGTCGAGGACCAGGGTTTCAAGATGAGTGAGCTGCAGGGAGCCCTTGCGCAGGTGTTCTTCGACGCGGCCCGGGGTCCCGACAATAATGTGGGCTCCGTGTTCAAGGGACCCGATTTGAGGTCCGAAAGGCGTACCCCCGCACAGGGTCAGAATCTTGATATTGTGGATGCTGCGGGCCAGTCGGCGTAGCTCCGTCGCTACCTGGTCGGCCAGCTCCCGGGTCGGGCATAACACCAGGGACTGAATGCGAAAGCGTTTTACATTCAGCTTGTTGAGGACACCCAGGCCGAAGGCCGCAGTTTTTCCGGAGCCGGTTTTTGCTTGCGCGATGACATCCCTGCCGGCCAGGATCTCGGGCAGGCTGGCGGACTGGATCGGCGTCATGCGCCGGTAATCGAGAGAGGCCAGATTGGTCAGCAGGGACGGCTGTAGTTCGAGGCTGGAAAAGTCGGTGGAATTCACAATGGCAATCCTGGGGTCCGGTGAAAAAAGGGCGGGCAATAAAAAAGGGCAAGACCGCAAGGTCTCGCCCTTCTAGCTCATACTCCCGAAGGAGCCTGAAGCAGGTAGCTGTCTCTAATTAGAGGGCTACGATGTTCTCTGCCTGAGGACCTTTTTGGCCTTGAGTTACAGTGAACTCGACCTTTTGGCCTTCAACCAGGGTTTTGAAACCTGAACCAGTGATGGCGCTGAAGTGTGCAAACACGTCAGGACCGGATTCTTGCTCGATGAAACCAAAACCTTTTGCTTCGTTGAACCACTTAACGGTACCAGTAGTAGTAGACATAGTCATATCCTATTAAATCAAGAGTAATTAAAACCTTCTGAGAAGGCGGTTGTGCTGGAAGTGTGGCTATTACTTATGAAGAACAGAACGAGGTACTGATAAGGGAACTTCGAAATGGTGTGCATAAATATAGGTCGTACTTTCAAGCTGGGCGAAGTATAACCGGCTTTGAGGCTATGTCAATACAATTCTCCAGTAATGTTTTTAGCGCCAGGCGGCATTCGGGTATCTGTCAGCCGGGCGGGACGCCGGAACCGGCGGCTGGATCGGGGTGGAAGCGGAGCGTTATAATCAGTTAACTCATCGTAGTTTCGTGCGACGAGCGGGAGCGGCGGCGGCTCGCTGAGTTATTGCAGTGGTCTGCTTTCCACTCAATGCGATCAGACCAAGGAGATGGATCGTGAACATCAGTACTCAAGGTATTGGCCGATCAAGGAAGTCATTCTGCCTCAGTGTTCTTATTTCCCTCATTTTGTCCCTTTCCGCCTGCGCGACCGGTGATTCCAAAACCGGTACCGGCGCCGGAATCGGCGCGGTGCTCGGCGGTATTCTGGGCGGCACCACCGGCGACAAGAGCGGCAAGCGCATCGCTCTCGGCGTGTTGGTTGGCGGCGCTATCGGGGCCGCAATTGGTCATCACATGGATGAAAAGGACCGGCAACGGGTCGCGGAAAGTCTGGAGAAATCCGAGGCCGGAGAAACCACTGTCTGGACCAATGAAAAAACCGGCAAGAGCTACCAGTTCACGCCCGGCGAGGAATATGAGTCAGCCAGTGGCAATCAGTGCCGTAAGTTCGAGCAGGAAGTTATTGTCAACGGCGAACGGGAAACCATAGACGGGACCGCCTGTAAGGAACCTGACAGTGAGCAGTGGACTTTGAGCTGAGGGCTGGTAACGGTTGATGTCAGCTGGTACGGGTGTACCGGCCGGGTGGCAGAGAAGGAGCTTGAGCGATGCAAGATAGGGAAGGACGGATTGGCAAGCTGACCTGTCTGGTGGCGGCCTGCCTGCTGGCGCTACCGGCGACTGCCGGCGTACCGGCTTTTCAAACAGCAGGCCGGCCTGCCGATGACGTGACTCACGGTAGTGATCCTGTGGGCAGCAAAGAGCCGGTCAAGGATCCGGACCCTCCTGTTTATGACGACCCGGCCTATGAAGAATCCGATGATGACGTAAGTCCGGGTCCGCCGCCGACTGATGACGACGATGATGATAAGGACCGGGACTGGGTGGTGCCCGCGATTGCCATTGGCGCCATTGCCGTCGCCGTGATCCACAGTGCGATGAAGAAAAAGCCGCCCTCGGATCCCGGCCCTGATCCGGTTGACCCGGCGAGCCAGGAACTGGCGGATCAATTACTTCGTAATGGGCCCGAATTCTCCGGCCTCTACAATACCAGCGCCTTTCTCATGTCCGGTCTCGCCAAGGGCGGCTGGCCGATCGTCGTCGAATTCGAGCTGCCCCAGCCAGGTTATGTGGAGTTGATGATCCGGACCCGGACTTCCGATACTTTCCGGTACCGCCTTGATGGCGGCGCCGTCGGCCGGCGCCATATCGTTCTGCCTTTGCCACCGGGTCTTGGTGATAATCTCGAGCCGGCGCTGATCGCCGTGACAGCAACGATGGCGCCTGGCAGCGGCGAAACCCTGCCGGGTTTCCAACTCATCGGTCTCGGGTGCGGTCCGCGCGCCATCGGCTCGGTGGCTATCGACAAGGTGACCCTGTCGACACCGGAAATCCGGAGTTCGGCAGGGCAAACGACGGCCTACAGTTTTTTTGCCCACTCCAGTTTCGAGAACGCGGTGGTGGATTTCATGAAGGTCAAAGACAGCGCCGATGGAGAGACCTATGACTGGGTCAACAATCATCAGATAGCAGGCGGAGTGGAAGCGAACCGGTGGGTCGGGGAGCAGGAGCGCCTGTACTGGGATGGCCGCAGTCGGGAGCGGGAGACGTCGCTGGGCGTGCACAAGGTTCAGGTTCGGGTCTGGCATTCGGAAGGCGACTGGGTGTCTGCCTGGTCGGACTCTTCAGTGTTCGTCCGGGACTAGACTACCGACCGTTGCCGGCGCGCCGTCGCCTGACAATCCGGTCCATTCCTTTTTTTCCAGAACCTGCAGTTTGCCGGTTTCCGCCATAAGGCGTGTGCCCGTCAATTGTTCCTGGGCGGTGACAGGGTCATGGCCCGCACTGGCTTCATTCACCGGGAGGCGCCAGATCCGGACGCTGTCGGACAATTCGGCTTTAAGCATGCGACCATCCGGGTCGAAGGACACTGCTCTGATCGGGGATGCATGGGGAAGGGACGGGGTCAGCGGATAGCCGAGCCGGGCATCCCAGAGCCGGAGCCGGAACGTATTTTTGGAAACCAGAATTCTTTCGTCCGCACTGAACCATACCTGATCGACTTCGTTGTGGGTCATCGGGTAGGCCAGTTGCCCGAAATGCCGTGCATCCCGTATCCGGATCACCCCGGCGCGATCCCAGGTGACGAGTTTGTCTCCGGACGGGGTAAGGCGCGCGCCTTTGACGACACTGCCGTTGTTGAAGCGGCCGGTTTCCTCGCCCGAGTCAATGTCCCGGACAGCGACCCTGCCGTCGTCAAACCAGACGAGTATTCCATCGCCATCCGGTGTGAAGGCGGCGCCGTTCAGGCGTCGGTCAAGCTGAAGCCGGAGCCGGGCCTGTGAGTCAACCAGGTCCTGGACCTGCACCACAAATTTCGAATCCCGGACCAGCAGACTGCCGGATGAGGCGTGGTAATCACAGCCCGTGATCGTCGCTTGCCCCGGAAATTCCCGTGGTGCCGGCCATCTGGCAAGATCGGTAATGAGCACACGTTGCTCCCGGAAACTGCAACCGGCCTGAACGGGGCTGCTGCCAAAGCGGTCGGCCGCCGCAGCCTTGCTGAGCAGCCGGGTAAGCGGTGGCGCTTTCTGAAACCTCCAGATCCGGGCGCCATCCTCCGGCGATGATTGCCAGGTCGCAATGCCGGTTTCGTCCGGGCTAAACATGGCGCCGGACACACTGCCATCATGACGCATCGGGAGGCTCAGGCGATAACCATTGATGCTGTCCCAGAGCATGGCGGTGCCATCATCGCTCCAGGTCAGTATCGCTGAACCATCACGGCTGAATATGGCGCCCCGGACGTTACCGCCATGTCTGACAGTGCGAATCGGGCTGCCGTCCGCGGTCCAGATCCGTGCGCTGTGATCATCGCCCCAGGACAGGATCTGTCCCTGCACGGGATTGAAGATCGCACAGCGAACCAATGGGTGCGCAATCGAACCCTGATTGGCAGGCAAACTAATTTCCCCATCTTCATAACTGGCAGACAAGGACCCTGACGGACAGGCAGCGGCAGGTTTCAGCCAGGCGGGCGCAGGGTCACCCGGCTCCAGGATTCTGTCGAGCGCGAGGTTGCCACTGAGAAACCGGGCGGCAAATAATGCGCTCGTAAAAGCGGGCGTATTTTCCAAGCCTGAGGATTGCGCGGCCCGCACGAAGTAATGGCTGGCCAGCAAGGTATTGCGCTGATCATCCCGGGCATCTATGCCATTCATCCAGTAGTTGATCACGAGACGCTCAGTCGCCTCATCCCGGGCATCGTTGGCAAGATTTCTCTGGATCAGGGCGACGATGGCAAAAACGAGAATCACCGACGTGGTCGCCAGCCCAAGAGACGTAAAAAGCGTCCGGACCCGGTTGCGGTCCTTGCGGCTTCGCTCGATAAAACGGGCTTCTCCGGGGTCGAGTTCGCTTTTTTTCCTGCCGTACCAGACCAGCGCTTCATTCAGGGTGGCGCCACGTAATAGCGCGGAGCGATCCTTGCCGATCTGCTGCCAGTCATGGATGTCGGCCTGCAGGCGTTGCTTCCACTCCAGATAGCTGCGTTCCGCCTCGAGCCATTTCCGGAGTCGCGACCAGGCGCTAAACAGTGCTTCGTGGGCGACTTCGGTGACGCGCTGGCCGCTGCGTTCATCAACCCGGGAGACGAGCAGATGTTTTCGCACGAATTCTTCGATAACGGGCAGGCTTTGCTCGGGCAGGTTCTCCCATGAGACGGCTTGACGGACGAACTTGCCTTCGTCGTTAATCCGGGCCAGACAGACGAATGCCGAGCGGATGGCTGCCAGTTGCTCCCGGGACGGATCATGAGCCTGCAGAAGTGCTTCTGCCACCTGGGCAACGGAATTCTGCAGGCCACCCAATTTGTCACGGTATTCGTCCAGGGTCAGCTTACGATCCTCGCCGTAGCGGTCCCAGAGTTCACGCAAGGTAAAGGCGAGCAGGGGCAAGGCGCTCCGGGATTTGATGTCGGAGAGGATCGCGTGCACGAGTCCCGACTCCAGTTCCAGCCCGTCCAGTTGCGCCGGTCCCCGGATAACCTCCTCAAACGATTCAATATTCATGGGCAGGACCGGAACGGCCTTGAAGGGAACTTTGCCCATCACGGCATGCATTTCCAGCTCACTTCGATAATCGGCTCGCATGGTCGCAACCAGTAAAAAACCGCAATCCTCGGCAAGCAAGTTAGCGGCCAGCAGTTCCATGAAGCCCTGGCTTGTAGCCAAGTGCTCCGGGCTGAACAGTTCCTCGAACTGGTCGATGATCATGACCACGGAAGCCTTGCCCTGATCCCTGGCCTGGCGCAGGCATTGCGCTGCATCACCGAGAAGGGTGTCACCGGGCTCACCCTTCCTGATCCGTTGCAGTAACGTTTCAAACCGTTCAATCAACGAGGTGTCTGGACAGCTGTCAGGGAAAGCTCTGCGGAGCGCGGCGGACAACTCGTCACCGGGATTCTGCAGGGGCCGTATCGGCTCAACGATGAGCCAGTTGTCGATATCCTTTTTTAACCGCGGAATGACGCCGGCGCGGAGCAGCGAGGATTTGCCACTGCCGGATATTCCTTCAAGAATAATCAGGTTGGTATCGGCCAGTTGCCGGGACAAATTCAGCTCGGCGATGACTTGATGAATTTCTTCATCCCGCCCGAAAAATATCGCCGCATCGGCTTCGGAAAAAGCCGGTAGTCCCGGGTAGGGGGGGCGCGTACCATCCCAGTCGAAAATGCTTTTCGGGTCCAGCCCCTTGAGCAGCATTGCACGCCACAAACGTTCCAGGCCCGCTTCGGGATTCTGGCTCAGATCAACAACCTGGAGATCGGCAAGGATCGGCCAGACGGGGCTTGCATCGAGCCGCACCGGGAACAGGTGTTTGCCGAGGGCCTTGGCGAAAGTGACTTCGGAAAAGCACCAGTGGGAGGCAACAGAGTGTTCGCTGATCAGGACGATGACTGCCTGACATTGTCGCAATTGCCGGTACAGTTCCTTCTCCCACTCATGTCCGGCGGGAATGCCGTCGGCGGGATCGAAATCAAGAAACAGGGAGCGCTGGTTGCGGTCTTTCAACCACTCCGACAGCATTCTTGCCTGGTCATTGTCCTGACTGCTGTGGCTCAGAAAAATTCGGCTCATGAGCAAGCCGTGCCACGAACTTTCAGGGTCGCTAACTTCTGGTCGGCAATCTTCACGGGCGGTCAGGATCCTTGTTGACGCAATGTGAGCCGGGATCAATCCGACCGGTTCAGTATATCCACCGCTATTGATTCCCGCCAGCAAGCGACTCCGTGCCGATTGTTATGGCACGCAAAAGCGCGTATCGTTTTCAGGCTTGAAATTTGTCAGGCAAATTGCGGGGCAAGCAGCGACAGGGATTGGAGCATGCAAGGCACTGGCGGCAGTCTGTTCAAGAAGCTGAATATAGGAACCCTTGAATTGCAGGGGCGACTGATCAAGTCCGCCACATCGGAGACCCGCGCCAGCAGAGACGGCTATGTCACCCGCGAGCTTATCGATTTCTACTTGCCCATGGCGAGATCCGGCCTGCCACTCATTATTACCGGCAATATGTACGTCAGCCGAGACGGCCAATCCACACCCCGGCAACTGGCCGCCGACTCGGACAACAAAATCCCCCAACTGCGACAGCTCACTGAAGCAGTTCACAAACAGGGAGGCCGGATCTTTGCCCAACTCAGTCATTGCGGCCGTCAGGTCCTTCCGGATGCCGTAGGCGGCAAACAGCCGGTGTCCGCCTCCGGCGTCAAGGATACGCTGACGGGCGTGAAGCCCGTCGCCCTGAGTTATCCGGAAATCCAGAATATCGTCAAAGCATTTGGCAAAGCGGCTGGGCGATGTCAGCAGGCTGGTTTTGACGGTATCCAGATCCACGCTGCCCATGGTTATCTGATCAGTCAATTCCTGACGCCCCATACCAACCGGCGAACAGACTACTACGGCGGCACACTGGAAAACCGGGCGCGAATTCTCTGCGAGATCCATACCGAAATTCGTGAGCAGGTCGGCACTGATTTTCCCGTTATCATCAAGCTCAACGGCGCCGACGCGCTGCCGTTCCGCAACGGGCTCAGTACCGGTGAACTGGTCGAAGTCGCGGTGATCATGGAACAACAGGGGATCGATGCCGTGGAAGTGTCAGTAGGCCATTACGAGTCGGGATTCCCCGTGGTGAGAGGCACATTTTTCCGCGGCATGCGCGCCATGGTCGAGGGCAGTTCCCGTCATCTCCCGGCGCTCAGAAGAATTTCGTTCCGGGTGTTCTGGCCGGTATTGGCAATGGCGTCCAACATCCTTTGGCGGCACTCGGAAGGCTTTAATTTGCAGTACAGTCGAAAGTTCAAGGCGGTGCTCGGTATTCCCGTTATCTGTGTCGGCGGTTTCCTCACCCGGGAAAAAATGGAGGCCGCCATAGAGAGCGGGGATTGTGACGCCGTGTCGAGCGCCCGGGCCCTGATCGCCGATCCCTGCCTGTTTCAGCATTTGCGTGACGGAACCCGCGGACCCCGGTGCACTTTCTGTAATGCTTGCGTCGGCAATATCGGCCGTCAACCCGTTGACTGTTATCACCCGAGCGTACGCAGACAAAAAGACATCATGCTTGCCGGTAAGCGCTAGTGTCACCGCCGGGGTGGCGGGATCCGATGCCATGATAAAACCGGGACTTGCGTCATCACACTATCAAAAGTAGTATATATCCTATATTTAGCAAAATGGAATTTACTGATGGTCACATCTGTCCAGAATCATCTCCAGGAAAAATTCAACCAGCCGCTGGTCGACAAGCTGCAGACCCGCGGCATTCGCAGGACATTGGTGGCCATAATGCTGGTGGTATTGGCCGCCACGGGCTGGGCACTCACCCTGATCCCGGAG
>JASBTO010000076.1 GCA_030148365.1 Kangiellaceae bacterium | reverse complement strand
TGCTTCGCTACCGGACGTTGCTGGCACGAGATGAACTGCCCGTCAAAAGCCTGAATGCCGATGACCTTTTCAATCAAACCGAAGCCGTACTTACATCCCTGACCTCTCACTTCGCGCTGCCGATTAACGGGCAGGATATCCAAAGCCAGATCAGTGGTCCGCTGATGTCGCAGGATGCCAAGGATATCGCACAGAGCTTCGACGCCGATGCGCAAAAAACCCGCAAGGCCGAGCAGAAGGCCGCCCTGGCACGAGAGCTGGAAGTGGCGCATGAATGGATAAAGGCAACCCTGCCTGAATTGACGGCTCTGGAACGCCTGCCGAGGGACCTGCTCACCGGGTCATAGCGCAATCCGGCCCGGACAGGAGTAAATATTTTCCCTTGCGTGTTCCGGCATTACGCCACCGTACCGTAAAACCTGCTAACAATTTGCTCAGCGCCAATGCGTCGCGGGATTTTTTGGCTATGGTATTCTTTGGCGCATTAATCCGAATCCGCCTCTAAAAGGAATTGCTCCATGAAAATCACTGCACCCCGAATACTGAGCGGCGTATTTATTGCCGTCAGTCTGGCGCTGACTGGCTGCGCTCACCACGACAATGACGCCAATACCAACGCATCGGCCAATGCCCAGAGCCCGAAGCAGCTCGAAGGTCCAGCCGCGCAAACTGACGCGCAGGTCTCCGAGCAGCTCAACCAGCTCTTTGCGGATTACTTCGAGGCAAGCCTGCAACTCAATCCTATCCAGGGCACCGCCATTGGCGATCCCCGTTTCAATGACCAGTTGCCGAACTTCCTTTCCGAGGAATTCCGGGACAAGACCCACAACTTTACCGTCGAATGGCTCGACAAGATCCGCGCGATTGATCGCAGCCGGCTGAACAGCAGCGATCGGATCAGTTATGACATCTTTATTTACAACGGCGAGCAGGGACTCAAAGGCGAACAATTCCCGGGTTGGCAAGCACCCATCAACCAGTTCAACAACATGGGTAATTTCTTTGCCCAGATGGGTTCCGGCCAGAGTATCCAACCCTTCAAGACCGTCAAGGATTATGAAGACTGGTTGGCGCGGGCGGCCAAGGGCCCCATGCTTTTCGACCAGGCCATCGCCAATATGCGGATTGGCATGCAGAACGGTGTTGTGCAGCCCCGGGTCCTGATGGAAAAAGCCGTGCCCCAACTCTCGGCCCACGTCGTCGACCAGCCGGAAGACAGCATTTTCTACCAGCCGGTCGCCAACATGCCGGACACTTTTTCGACGGAAGATCGCGACCGTCTGACCGCGGCCTATACCGATCTGATCAGCAATTCCATTGTGCCGGCTTACGCCCGCCTCCGGGACTTCATCCAGAATGAATATTTGCCCAATACCCGGGAAACCGTTGCCCAGTCGGCATTGCCCGACGGTGAAGACTGGTACAACTACCTGATCGAAACCCGCACCACCACCGAACTGACCGCCGACGAAATTCACCAGTTCGGCCTCGACGAAGTGGCACGGATCCGCGGCGAAATGGAAGACGTCATGGAGGAAGTCGGTTTCGAAGGCTCCCTCGCCGACTGGTTCAAATACGTCCAGGATAATCCCGACTTTTACTACACCGACGAGGAAGAACTCTTGCAGGGCTACCGGGATTTGCAGGAAAAGGTTAACCGCCTGCTGCCCTCCATGTTCGATATCGCGCCCAAGGCCGATTATGAGGTGCGCGCCGTCGAAGCCTTCCGCGCACAGAGTGCTGCCGGCGCTTCCTATCAACGCGGCACGCCTGACGGCTCCCGTCCCGGCGTCTTTTACGTCAATACCTACAACCTGAAGGGCCAGCCCAAATTCGGCATGGAAACCCTGTCACTACACGAGGCATCACCGGGCCATCACTTCCAGATCTCCATCCAGCAGGAAATCGAGGACATGCCGATGTTCCGGCGCTTCGGCGGCACCACCGCCTTTGCCGAAGGCTGGGCGCTTTACGCGGAATCCATCGGCAAGGAAATGGGCATGTTTACCGATCCCATGCAGTACTACGGCCGCCTGAGCGATGAAATGCTGCGCGCCATGCGTCTGGTGGTCGACACCGGCCTGCATGCGAAAGGCTGGAGCCGGGAGAAAGCCATCCAGTACATGCTCGACAACTCTTCCATGGCCGACACCGATGTGGAAGCAGAAGTTGAACGCTACATCGCCATTCCCGGCCAGGCTCTCGCCTACAAGATAGGCCAGCGCACCATCAGCGAGCTGCGCGCCAAAGCCGAGCGGGAACTCGGCGACAAGTTCGACATCAAGGCCTTCCACCGGGAAGTACTGATCGACGGTGCCGTGCCGATGGAAGTGTTGCGCACCAAGATCAACGAATGGATTGAGTCTCAAAAGTAAGACCCTGGCGTCAATCGCCACTCTCCGGGGAGCCGTTTGGCTCCCCTTTTTTTTGGTTTTGTTCCGCCAGGTATTCTTTTTCGACGCAGGCCAGCGGAAAAGCAACTGCCCCCCTTGCATCCGCCCGCCCCGCCATTGACAATCATCGGTATCATTTTCGACGGTTGCCAAACTATGAAGCTTCTCGCCACTACCTCACTTGCAACCCTGTTACTGCTCAGCCCATGGAGTCTTGCCGCGCAAACCTTGCCGCTGACCGTAGAAGAAAAGCGTCTGCCACTCGTGGAAAAACAGCACCCGGAATTTCTGCAGCCCTTTGCGCCCATATTGGAAGATTTTCACCACAAGATCCTGCGCAGCCGCGACTATGACAGCCTGGAAAATGCCACGCGCAGCATCGGCGAGGCCCTCTGGACCCAGGCCGTCGCGCACATAAAATCACAACAGGATTTTGATGACCGGCCACTTTACTGGTCCCGTCTCGCTGCTTCCCGACTGTTGCGCAGCCTGCAACCATCGTTCGAGATCAGTGATGGTGAGCGCCGGGAGCTACTCGACTGCCTGGAATGGACTTCCCGCGGCAAATCCGGGGCGGAATTTCCGGCGGCGGACTACCGCATTCTGGTGACCGGCTTTGACCCCTTCTTTCTGGACAGGAATCTCGACCAAAGCAATCCGTCCGGGGTCGCAGCGCTGATGCTCGATGGCAGTACCCTGACCATCGGCGACCAAACCGTGGCCCTTGAAGCCGCCCTCTTCCCCGTGCGCTTCGAGGACTTTGACCGGGGCGATGTCGAAGCCTTCCTGACGCCCTACTACAGGGATAAAGCCGCCGACATGGTTGCCACCCTCAGCATGGGAAGGGACGATTTTGATCTGGAAAATTTCCCCGGCAAACGCCGCTCCGCCAATGCCTACGACAACCTCAATGTGCTCACAGGCGCCTCGGCCACCAACCCTCTGGTGCCGAAGCGGGGTGATGCGCCACTCCGCGGTCCCGAGTTTGTCGAATTTTCACTGCCTGCCGAGGCCATGATCGCCATTCAGAAACCCTGGACCGTCAATGACAATCACCAGGTCACAACCCTGAAGGGTCCCATGGAACCGGATGCACTTAAGGAACTTGACGGCCAGACTTCCGTGCAGGGCTCCGGCGGCGGCTACCTGTCCAACGAAATCTCTTACCGGAGCATCAATCTCGCCAATCAGCTTCAGGTCAAGCTGCCCATCGGCCACATCCACACGCCGCGGATCAGCCCCTTTGATCGGGACCAGGAAAAGGCAATAGTCGAACAGATAAAGAAATTACTAAAAGCCGCCGCCCGGGCGGACATGAACATCCCGTAGCCCGGATGCAGCTTCGCGGAATCCGGGGACGTCCCACGTCCCCTTGGGAGGTTTCGCCTCCGCAGCACATATCCCACCTCCACAACGCATATCCCGGCTCCCCGGCGAAGGCCGGGGCCCAACGGTCGAAGGCAGCACTTCCGGTCAATCGCTGGATTCCGGTCTGCGCCGGAAAGGCAGCAAGCGCAACGTCAGGATGCGTCTTGCCTATTTCCGCTCGCCTACACGACGACCTCTTTTAATTTTTTCTGCAACGGGAAATACAAAGCCGCTCGTACCGGCCGTGACTCCAGTTTACGGAACAGGTCCGCGTACCCGGCGAGCTGGGGCCGGTAGCGCTCCGCTTCATTGTCGAGAAAGGCGTCCAGGTTGCCGCCTTCGTGGACGCTGGTCTTATAGTCGATGATCCAGCGCACCCCGTCCTCGTCCACGAAAGTCCGATCCAGCACTTTCTTCTGGTGACCCGTTTCGGCCATGGCGATGAGGGCGAATTCCGAGACGGCTTCATGGCGCTCGGCGGACAGGATCCAGCGGCCATCGGGGCAGGACAATGCATTGTTCAGCGCCGTAGCAATACGTCCGAGCGCCTGCTCCTGCGCTTCGCCGCCAATACCGCCGGCCTGCAGGAAATTTCGCCACACGGGTTCAAGGCTGCGGATGCGCGCCTGATCCCAGGTGTCCAGTTCCTGCCCGGCAATCAGCTCGAGATAACGGTGTACCAGCGTGCCGACCAGGGGCGCGGCGCTGCCCGCCCAGTCATATTCCGGCTTTTCGGTCAGGGCCGGCAAGGTCGGTCGTGACAGGCCGGCAAAGGTCTTGTCTTCAATAACAGGGGGTCGCCAGTCAGCGGGCAGTCGATACCAGCTGCCATCAAGTACCTGCTCCTGAGCATCGTCAGGCGCCGGCTCCCAGGTTTCGGCAAAACGGGCAAACTCGTCGGCCACCACCGGCATCAGCAACTCCAGCAGGGAGCCGGTCGTCGGCTTTGATGGCGTCCATTCTCCGCCCGCGTCCCGGAAAGCGGTATGACCGAGCAGGTGCAAATGTTTCCTGGCCCGGGTCGCCGCCACGTACAGAAGTCGCGCGTCTTCCAGACGGGCCTTCTGCTTTTGCAAATCCCGGATAAGGCCATAGACACTGTCCTCGCTGGCCGCGCCCGCCATAGGCGCCAGCAAGTAGTCGGTGCCGCCATGGGTCGCCGGCACTTCTTCCCAGGCCAGCAGCTGATGATCATCGCCCCGGGTGCGGCTGCCAAGACCCGGCAAGATCACCGTATAGAACTCCAGCCCTTTGGACTTGTGGATACTCATGATCTGGACCTGATCGCCCGCGAGTGGATCGGGCCGCGCATAGAGGCCGGCAATCGCTTGCTCCAGCTGCTCCGCTTCCGTTACCGGCGCCGATGCTTCCAGGTCCCGCAATTTGCCAAGCAAGGCATGGGCGTCTTCAAGATCCCGCGCTGCCTCCAGACAGGCGGGTCCGCCGAGTTGCAGCCACAGGCGCTCAACTTGCCGTGCCAGGGGCTCCCGTCCCCGTCGTCGCACCTGCTCCATGACCGGGCCGGCAACCCTCTGCAGGCGACGCTGGCCCTCTTCGCTGAGCCCCCAGTCGGCCACGGCTTCGGCGCTTGCAAGTGCAGCCATCCAGTTGTCGCCGAAAACCTCGTGGACACGGGTCAGGTCGGCCAGGGACAGGCCGCACCAGGGCGCTTTCAGGATGGCTATGGCGGCGATGGTATCGCCCGGGTGCAACAGAACCCGGGCCAGACTCACCAGATCCCGGACCGGGGCACGCTCGCCGAGAGGCTCCATGTCTACCGCCTGATGAGGAATACCGCCCAGTTGCAGTTGCTCGACCAGCGCCACCGCCTGACCGCGGCTGCGCACCAGAATGACAATACTGCCGTCGGGGTCCTCCGCCAGGGCGGCGGCGGTCAGCTCTGCTACCCTGCTCGCCTGTTCGCCGCGTTGCTCGGCGGCAAAGGCGTGCATGGACACCTTGCTGTCCGGGGTGCCGGCCTGGAACGCCACGGCGGGCGACAGGGCGATGGCGCCGGCCAGTGGATCTTCCCGGGACGGAAAGATCTGTGCAAAAGCCTCATTGACCCAGTCCACGATGGCCGGCGTCGAGCGGAAATTGGTTTGCAGGGCCAGAAATTCCGGCTGAATATC
>JASBTO010000062.1 GCA_030148365.1 Kangiellaceae bacterium | reverse complement strand
GCTCGCGCGCCCACGACATTCGTACATCCATATACAGCACTCCGGAAAGACGGGATAGGTAGGGCCGGCAGGAAGTAAAAGGGAGGGCGGGAATAAGAGGCGAGGGGCCCCGGAATCCGCTTCGCTACTTCCGGGCTACGGAAGAAATCAGGGCCGTCATTCCCGTGAAAACGGGAAACCATTTTTCAGTCCAGTACAAATGCCCGGCATGGATCACGCGTACGAGAATAGTGTTTCGTTGAGGAGTTGCTGTCGTCGTCGCCTTTCCGGTTGTTGGGAATAAACAAAAAAAATGCCGGCGACAGGCCGGCATTTTTCGGGCGGGTGAAAACTAGTTGCCCCGATCAGCGTCCCGGATCGCCTTGAATTCCGTACCTTCCCGCCAGTTGGGGAAGTCGTCGGATTTGGCCAGCAGGTAACCGGCTTCGAACATTACTTTCAGATCCGACAGGGCGCCGGCCCAGGTCCAGTTGTCGTCAAACTCGTCGCACACCTGGTGGTAGCATTTGCCGAGGTGCTCGCGAAGTTTGTCCTGGGCGGCCTGATCCGCCGGATTTTTCAGCTCGCTGCCGCCGCCGGCGAAGATGGCCGGTACGCCTTTTTTGGCGAGGCTGAAGTGATCGGAGCGGTAGAAGCCGCCGCGCTCGGGCGAGGACTCTGCGTGGACTTCCCGGTTCTGGCGCTGGGCAGCCTGGGCGACCAGGTCTTCCAGCTCTGATTTGCCGTAACCGACCACGGTCAGATCCGAGGTTTCGGCGCCGGCGTTCATGCTGTCGATATTGAACACCCCGACCACATTACGCAGCGGCACGGTCGGGTGCGCGGCAAAATATTTGGAGCCGAGCAGACCCTGCTCTTCGGCGGTGACGGCGATAAAGGTCACGCTGCGCTTCGACGCCGGCAGGCGGGAAAAGGCGCGGGCAATTTCGATAATGCCAACGGTGCCGCTGGCATTGTCGACGGCGCCGTTATAGATCTGGTCGCCTTCCAGGCTGCGGTTGCGGCCGATGTGATCCCAGTGCGCCATGTAGATAACGTGCTCGTCGGCGCGGCTGGTGCCGGGCACGGTGGCCAGCACATTGTGGGACTCGGACTCACGAACTTCATTGTTTACAGTGATGGACGCTTTGAGGTTCAGGGGCTGCGCCTGGAAATCTTTGGCAAGGGCTTTCTGCTGCCATTCGTCCAGATCCAGGCCGGCCTTGTCGAACATGGCCTGGGCCCGATCCATGCTGATCCACATGGCGACATCAACCGCCTGATCGGTAATTTCCGATGCCGGCAACTGGTACTGGGGTCCGGTCCAGCTGCTTTCGATCACCTGCCAGCCATAGGAAGCGGGCGCGGTGTCGTGGATGATAATGGCGCCGGCGGCACCCTGGCGGGCGGCTTCTTCGTATTTGTAGGTCCAGCGGCCGTAGTAGGTCATGGCCTTGCCGGTGAACATGCTGTCATCGCCGGTGGCATAGCCCGGATCATTGATCAGGATGACGGCGGTCTTGCCTTTCATGTCGATACCGTCGTAATCATTCCAGTTGTACTCCGGAGCATTGACACCGTAACCGACAAACACCAGCTCGGAGTTATCGAGACTGATTTGGGCCTCGGGCCGGGAGCTGGTCGCGACGTAATTTTTCGGGTACTCGAAGTCGAGATCGGCAATTTTCAGCGGCCCGGGTTTGGAGTCGATGGCCACCAGCGGAACCTTTTGCAGGTAGGAGTCGCCATTGCCCGGCTTCAGCCCCAGGTCACGAAACTGCTCGCTGATCCAGGCGACGGTCTTGCGGCCACCTTCGGTCGCCGGTTCGCGGCCTTCGAAGGCATCGGAAGACAGGGTCTTGACCGCCTCTTTATAGGTCTCTGCATCAAAACCGTTATAGGCCTTGTTGAAGGCCAGCTTTTTGACCTCGCCGGTCGGTGGATTGGCTTGCTGTTTGTCGGTGCGATGGGTTTCGGTATCCGCGCAAGCACTGATCAGCAAGGCGGAGAGGGCAAGAGCCGTAATACGCATGGCAACTCCTGAAATAAAATGAGGGCAGACAATGTAACCAAAACTTGAGGTCCTTGCCAGTGGTCCGTTAAGCTAGCGCCTATTCAAAAGCCCGCCGGATATCCAAGGAATACCTCGATGAAAGTTCCTGCCCACTGGAAAAATGCCCTGCTTCCGATCGCCTTGCTGATGGCGTCAACGTCAGGATCTTCGACCCTGCTTGCCGCAGACGCGGAAGATCTGACCCTGGAAAAAATCATGGCCGACCCCGACTGGATCGGCAACGCGCCCGAGTCACCTTTCTGGGGTGTAGACAGTGAAACGGTTTACTACCGCCAGAAACTGCCGGGTACCGCGGAGCGGGCGCTGTACCGGCAAGCCCTTTCGGCTGAAAAAGGCGGCGATCAGCCGATCCGGATTAGCGATGATCAACTGCAGAATACGGATACCGCCAACAAGGTCCACAGCCCCGACGGCAAGTTGGGTGCCTATGCCTACGGGGGCGATATTTTCCTCAAGGAACACGACAGCGGCGAGATCCGCCAGCTCACCCGCAGTCATGAACAAGAGTCGTCGCCGATGTTTATCGGCAACAACCGGGTTGCCTGGCGGGTCGCAAACAGTTTCCGGGCTATCGATCTTGAGTCCGGCCTGATCATGGATCTGCTCGATGTCCGGGCGGAAGAGGACCCGGATGACGACAAGTCAGAAAACGGTTATGTCGACACCCAGCAGGAGCGCCTGTTCGATTACGTCCGCAAGCAGGAGGCGGATCGCAAGCAGGCGAAAAGCCGGGAGCAGGAGAAGCTCGACGCCGCCAGCTACGACGCCCCCCGGCCCTGGTATTTGGGCAGCAAGGTCAATATCAATTCCCTGAAGCTCTCGCCGAATGGCCGTTGGGCCATTCTCGGCACCGTCCCCAAATTGTCGGCCGCGGAAGAGGCGCGCCGGGATTCCATGCCCCGGTTTGTCACCGACGACGGTTACGTGGAGGCCGCGGATGTGCGCGCTCTGGTCGGCACCCGACAACCGGTTAATGAAAGCCTGTATTTGCTCGATTTGGACAGCCACGAAAAATTTGAACTGGCCACGGATAACCTTACCGACATCAAAAAAGATCCCATGTACCTGTTCCGCAAAAAAGCGGCCCAGGCCAAAGGCGAAAGGTACAAGGCCGACAACCAGCCGAGGCCGGTGGCGATTTTCCAGTGGAACGCTAACGGCGGCATCGAGTGGAGTGATGACGGCAGCCGCGTCGCCATCATGTTGTATTCCGATGACAACAAGGATCGCTGGATTGCCGGCGTCGATTTTGACGACAAGGAACTGACCACCCTCCATCATCAGCAGGATGAAGCCTGGATCAATGACTGGCGCTATAACGATTTCGGCTTCCTGCCGGACAACGAGACCCTCTGGTATCTGTCGGAAGAAGACGGCTTTAGTCACCTGTATTTGAAGCCCGGCAACGGCCGCGATCGGCAACTGACCCGCGGGCGCTTTACCGTCTCCGATGTGACTGTTTCCGAGGACGGCAATACCCTGTATTTCAAAGCCAATCAAAAGCATCCCGGGATCTATGAGATCTATCGCCTGGCGCTGCCCGATGGCAAACCGGAAGCCCTGACCAACCTGGGTGGCGTCAATGACTAT
>JASBTO010000054.1 GCA_030148365.1 Kangiellaceae bacterium | reverse complement strand
GGCTTGTTAGTAGTGGGTGTTTATTCTCGTCATGCCGGCGAAGGCCGGTATCCAGCCGTGACATGTTGCACCCCGGTCGACCGCTGGATTCTGTTCTGTGTCAAAAAGACGGAATGTCAGGAAGCGTCCGGAAAGGCCGGTGGCATTCCCGGAATCCGCTTCGCTACTTCCGGGCTACGAAGAAAACAGGGTCGTCATTCCCGGTGAAAACAATGGCCACCTTTGACGGGGGGCAGGACAGGCACCAGCTCGTCGTGCCGGCGGAGGGCAGAATGACGGAGTAGAGAGAGGGCGGCGACATTCCCGGAATCCGCTTCGCTACTTCCGGGCTACGAAGAAAACAGGGGTGTCATTCCCGGTGAAAGCAATGGCCACCTTTCAGGCCAGTGCAGGAGTTAGGCATGGATTCCCGAGTGCGCGGGAATGACCTGTATGGCGATCGCCGCATTTCCGATTTTCGACGGTGAGCCACAAAAAAAGGCGCCCGTAGGCGCCTTTAACACTGAGTACCGATTTCAAGCTGATTAGAAGACGTACTGGAAGCGCATGCTCAGGGCATCGCCGTCTTCTTCGCCGTTCAGGGCCAGGACGTCGGAGCCGTCCACTTCGGTGCTGATGTAGTTCAGACCGACGCGGATTGCGTTGTTGATGTAGTAGTTGACGCCGAGGGTCCAGTTGTCGACTTCGGTGCCTTCGCCGTTGTCATCGGCGTTCAGGTTGGAGAAGCGGCCGAAGACTTCCCAGGCACCGTTGGCGCCGGGCTTGATGCGCTTGAACACACCTTTGCTGTAGGGGCGGCTTTCACCGGTCACGACCCAGCCGGCCTGGACATAGTAGCCGTCGTAGTCGGCATCTTCGTCACCGGCGTTGGCGTCGACTTCGGACATGAAGTACTCGCTCTGGACGTGGAAAGGGCCGGTCGCGAAGGCCGCTTCGAGGCCGTAGACATCGACGGCGTCGGCGTCGGTTTCGGCGGAGACGGCGAGGCGATCGGCCAGGTGAACTTCGGCACGCTCACGGATCTGGTAGGTGTTGTCAACGCCGTCCAGCTCGCGGTGGCTGAAGGCGCCACCAAAGTGCAGCACGGTGCCGTCATTGTTGATGGGTGCGAAAGTCACGCGGCCGGTGTAGGCGTAATCAATATCGCCGTCATCGTCGTCCTTTTCCGAGTCGTAAACACCGAAGCCCCAGCTGTAGTGGTCGGCGCCCTTGTGCAGGGTGATACCGCGGCTGCGGCCCGGGGCGAAGGCGTTGGTGCCCATGGTGCGCTCGATGGCGGTAATGTCCTTGGAACTGGTCAGCTCTTCGAGGCCGAAGGGTTCTTTCATCTGACCGATAGTCACGTCAGCGAAGCTGAAACCCTTGTAGCGTGCGTAGGCGTCTTCCAGGTTCACGTCGCCATCGGCGTCGTCATAGTTGACCTGCAGCTTGCCTTCCCAGTTCTTGGCGATCTGGCCTTTGATGTACATGCGGGCGCGGCGGAATTCGGAGTCGGAAATGCTGTCGCCGTCAGCGCTGAAGTTGTGGGCGCCGTCGAACTGGTCCCAGTCAAGCATCAGTCGGCCGCCAACTTCAAACAGGGAGCCATCTTCCTTGGCGAACTTGACGCCGCCACCGGTTTTGACTTCGGTTTCCGCTTCCGCGCTGTAGGCCGGAGACGAGAGTGCCAGGCCACAAGCCAGTGCGAGGCTCGAAAGTGTGAATACATTTGTGGATTTCATTTTCATGTCTCTCCGAGGTTATGTCTGCAAAAAATATCCGCAAATCAGGATGGCGCCATAGTACTCGCAAAATGTGACAGTAATATGAAGGAAGCACGAACACTCCATGACAGCCCGTGCTGCAAATGGCGGAAGTATTCTAGTGAGTTGGGGGCAGAGGAGCAATCTGCCTTATATAGCCCTGCCGGGGAAAACCGGCGGCGTGGTATTAAAAAGTGACAATGTGGCGGAAGGTTTCACACAACTGTCACAATTGACGCCTAGAATGTGCAGCCATGAACACTCTGGTCAAAGACAGGGTTCGCTCGCTGCTGGATCAGCAGACGCACAGCGGACAACATACCCGGCGCAAGGTCAGCGACCTTGTGGCCCGCTACGGCATTGCGGTGGGCGGCGTTTCCGTGATTGTCGCCGTGGTACTGATTTTCTTCTATCTGCTGTGGGTGGTGTTACCGATTTTCCAGTCGGCCGAACTGGAGCGGGTGAATACCTCACCGATCGCCGGGGCGAAGGCACCCATCAGCCACCTGTCGGTTGACGAGTATGGTGAGGTCGGCATGCGGCTTGAGGCCGACGGCAGCCTGCTTTTCTACAGCCTCGATGATGGCCGGACCCTTGAGCAGGCGCAGTTGCCCCTGGCGCCGGGCGAAACCGTGGTCAGCACCACGGAAGCCAATGACCAGGGTCTCCTCGGCGTGGTCCTGTCCAGCGGCCGGATCCTGCTGGTCGAAGAAAAATATGACATCAGTTATCCCGATGGTGAACGCCTGATCACGCCCGGCCTCGCCTGGCCATTTGGCGAAGCGGGCATCGAACTGATGCCCGCCGGCGAGGAACCGGTCAGCTTCACCGCCCGGGTCTGGGGTGACGGCGCGCTCTTGGTGGCCCAGTCCGCCAGCGGCGAGCTTTTCAGTAAGATTTTCACCATTGAAGAATCCTTTCTGGACGAAAGCCTGGAACTCAGCCTCGTCGGCGAATTTCAGACGCCCGTGAGCCTGCGCGCGGATTATCTGCTGGCGAGTGACGGGCCCGGCTGGCTCTACGCCATCGGCGCCGATGGCGCCGTGCAGGCTTTCCGCTTTGCCGAAGGCACCTGGCAGCTCAATGAAAGTAAACGCCTGGTCTCCCGGGGCACCGAAATCAGCGAAGTACGCTTTTTGCTCGGCCATCAGTCCCTGTTGGTGGGCGACAGCTCCGGCCGTGTCGCCCAATGGTTCCCGGTGCGAGGCGATGCCGGTTTCGAGTTGACCCACATTCGCGATTTCCAGCTCGGCAACGCTGCCATCCGCAATATCCTGCCGGAGTCGCGGCGCAAGGGCTTCATCGCGATTGGCGAGCAGGGTCAACTGGGTGTCTTCTATACGACCTCCGGGCGCAGCCTCCTTGAGCATCAACTCGATGCCCCGCCCGGGGCCGTGGCCCTGAGTTCCAGAGGCTCGGCACTGTCGATGATCGGCGCCGAAGGCAACAGTCTGCTCTGGTATCTCGACAACCAGCATCCGGAGATCTCCTGGTCTTCCCTGTGGAATGAGGTCTGGTACGAGAGTTACGAGGAGCCGGGCTATACCTGGCAGTCCTCCGCCTCCACCAATGATTTCGAACCCAAGTTCTCGCTGGTGCCCCTCAGTTTCGGCACCCTGAAGGCGGCCTTCTACGCGATGCTGTTTGCGGTTCCGCTCGCCATCTTCGGCGCCATTTTCACCGCCTATTTTATGTCGCCGCGGATGCGCAACGCAGTCAAACCAACGGTCGAGATCATGGAAGCGCTGCCGACGGTGATCCTCGGCTTTCTGGCCGGTCTGTGGCTGGCGCCGCTGATTGAGGAAAACCTGGCCGGCACCTTCATGATTTTCCTGTTTTTGCCGTTGGCGGTGATTCTGTTCGGTTTCCTGTGGTCGCAATTGCCGAAAACATTTTTGCAGCGGATCCCCGACGGCTGGCAGGCCGCCATCCTGATCCCGGTCATTATTGCCTTTGTGTGGCTGGCGATGTCACTGAGCAGCCCGGTCGAGAACACTTTCTTCGGCGGCAACATGCCGGCCTGGGTCAGCCAGTCCATGGGCCTCAATTTTGACCAGCGCAATTCCATCGTGGTCGGGATCGCCATGGGCTTCGCGGTCATCCCGACCATTTTCTCGATCACCGAGGACGCCATTTTTTCAGTGCCGCGGCACCTGACCAACGGCTCTCTCGCCCTGGGCGCAAGCCCCTGGCAGACCCTGACCCGGGTCGTGCTGCCGACGGCGAGCCCCGGTATCTTCTCGGCCCTGATGATTGGCCTCGGCCGAGCGGTCGGCGAAACCATGATTGTGCTGATGGCCACCGGCAACACGCCGATCATGGACATGAATATCTTCGAAGGCATGCGCACCCTGTCGGCCAATATCGCGGTCGAGATGCCGGAGTCGGCAGTCGGCAGCAGCCACTACCGGGTGCTCTTCCTGGCGGCTTTCGTGTTGTTTCTCTTCACCTTCGTGGTCAACACGGTTGCCGAAGTCATCCGGCAACGGTTACGCGGAAAATACGGTTCGCTGTAAGGCGGGCCCGGGATACAGGCTATGAATCGGAAATTCTTTCAGGGCGGCAACCACTGGGTCTGGCTGAACGCCGGCGCCGTCAGTATTTCCATCATCATGGTGGTGGGGCTGCTGCTGTTGATCGCCGTGCGGGGTCTGAGTCATTTCTGGCCGGCCCAGGTGCATCAGTTTGTGCTGACCCAGGACGGCGAACAGCTGATTGTCGCCGGCGAGATCCACAGCGAGGAGGAAGGCGAACAACGGGACGGCAGTTACCGGCGCCAGTATCTGATCAAGCAGGGCAACCGGGATGTTTTCGGTGCCGATTTCCGCTGGATCAACCGCGCCAATATTCAACGTCACCATTTGCCGGAAGACATGGTGGTGCTCGAACGGCGCGAGTGGGGCAACCTTTACGGCCGTCTCGCCCGTTTGCAGATTGATGGCGAGTGGCTGGAATCGCCGAGCAGCACCCAGTTGCAACAAGTCATCGATCGGGCCCTCGATCTGCATGATCAAATCAAGGACATCGAGAGCGACGAGATCGGCGCCATCAATTACCAGCTGGAGCAATTGCGCCTTGACGAGCGGCGCCTGGAACTCGAAGGCGAACTGACGGCGGAAGCCCTGGCCCGGCTGGAGGCTGAGCGTGCGGGACTGAATCAGGAATTTGCCGGCTATCAGGAGCAACTGACCGGGCTCTATCAGGCCATCAACCGGGACGCTGCGGAGTTCACCCTTGTCAATGGCGCGCAAAAGCAGGTGCAGGCCGCGACCATGGTGCGTGCCTATCAACCCAATGCCATGACCTGGGTGGACAAGATCGGCTTTTACTTTATCAAGATCGGCGAGTTCATTTTTGACGACCCGCGGGAAGCCAACACGGAAGGCGGCGTCTTCCCGGCAATTTTCGGCACCGTGCTGATGGTCATCCTGATGGCCATCGTGGTAACGCCGCTGGGGGTCATCGCGGCTATCTATTTGCGGGAATACGCCAAACAGGGTTTCATGACCCGGTTAATCCGGATTGCGGTCAACAATCTCGCGGGTGTGCCCTCCATTGTCTACGGCGTCTTCGGCCTCGGTTTCTTCGTCTACTTTCTGGGCGGCTCCATCGATGATCTGTTTTACGCCGAAGCCAAGCCCGCGCCGACTTTCGGTACCCCCGGCCTGTTCTGGGCGTCCCTGACCCTGGCGCTGCTGACCTTGCCGGTGGTGATTGTCTCCACGGAAGAAGGCCTCTCCCGGATCCCGAAATCACTCCGGGAAGGCAGTCTGGCGCTGGGCGCGACAAAATTTGAAACCCTCTGGCGGACCGTCTTGCCGATGGCGAGCCCCGCGATGATGACCGGACTGATCCTGGCGGTGGCCCGGGCAGCAGGTGAAGTCGCGCCACTGATGCTGGTCGGTGTGGTGAAACTGGCGCCGACATTGCCGCTGGATTTCAACGCGCCATTTCTGCATCTGGACCGGAAATTCATGCATCTGGGCTTCCATATCTACGATGTCGGTTTCCAGAGCCCCAATGTCGAGGCGGCCCGGCCGCTGGTCTATGCCACGGCCCTGCTGTTGGTGCTGATTATCCTGCTGCTCAATCTGGCGGCCATCAGAATCCGCAATAACTTGCGGGAAAAATACAAATCTCTGGAACAGTGATAGAGTCTGATTATTATGATGAATGAACAATCTACAGAGTCGATTTTGGCGCAGTCGCCAAGAAGCCAAAGGATCAATCCCCTCGATCACGAGAAAATCGCTATCGAGGTCAGAAACCTGGATTTGTATTACGGTGCGAAGCAGGCACTGTTCGACATCAACCTGAATATTGCTGACAAGAAAGTGACCGCGTTTATCGGCCCGTCCGGTTGCGGCAAATCGACCCTGCTGCGATGTTTCAATCGCATGAACGATCTGGTGGACATCGCCCGTATCGAAGGCGAAATGCATATCGGTGGTCGCAATATCTATGGCCCCGGGGTCGATGTCGCGGAGCTGCGTCGCAAGGTCGGCATGGTTTTCCAGAAACCCAATCCTTTCCCCAAGAGCATTTACGAGAATGTGGCTTACGGCTTGCGTCTGCAGGGTATCAACAAGCGCCGGTTGCTGGACGAAGTCGTGGAGTGGGCGTTGAAAGGCGCGGCGCTCTGGGACGAGGTCAAAGACCGTCTCAACGACAATGCGCTCGGTCTGTCCGGCGGCCAGCAACAGCGTCTGGTAATAGCCCGCTCCATCGCCGTGCAGCCGGAAGTCCTGCTGCTGGATGAGCCGGCCTCGGCGCTGGATCCGATCTCGACCCTGAAGATCGAAGAGTTGATCCATGAGCTCAAGAATGACTATACGATTGTTATCGTCACCCACAACATGCAGCAGGCGGCACGAGTCTCCGACTACACCGCCTTCATGTACATGGGCGACATGGTCGAGTTTGACGCGACGGACAAGATTTTCACCAACCCGTCGCAAAAGAAAACCGAAGATTATATAACCGGCCGTTACGGATAACCGGTCGGGCGGACCCCTTTACTGCGGCAAATTGAATGAGTGAATCATGATGGATACTGAAAAAATCAGTCAGCATATCTCGCAGAAGTTCAACGACGAACTGGAGAATATCCGCGAGCGGGTTATGGCCATGGGCGGTCTGGTGGAAAGCCAGGTTGCCCAGGCGCTTGATGCTTTCGCCAATCACGATGAAAGTCTCGCCAGCAAGGTCATCGAGAATGACAAGCTGGTGAACAGCCACGAGGTCGACATCGACGAAGAGTGCGCCCGGATCCTGGCCAAACGGCAACCGGCAGCCGGGGATTTGCGTCTGGTGGTGGCCATTATCAAGACCATAACGGATCTGGAGCGGGTCGGTGACGAAGCTGAAAAAATTGCCCGCATGGGCCGGGATTTGGCCGGTCGCTCCGGCGACGCGCCCACCAGCCGTCTGCAATACGGCGCCCTGATGCATCTCGGCCAGCACGTCCGCAAGATGCTGAACGGCTCTCTCGATGCCTTTGCCCGCATGGATATCGAAGCGGCACTGGACGTGATCCATCTGGAAACCCAGGCCGATCAGGAATACGAAGCCATTTCCCGGCAACTGATCACCTACATGATGGAAGATCCCCGCTCGATTACTTCGGTACTGGACTTCATGTGGTCAGCCCGCTCGCTGGAGCGGATCGGTGATCACGCCAACAACATCTGCGAGTATGTGATTTACCTGGTGCAAGGCAAGGATGTACGCCATCTGAGCCTCGACGAAATGAGACGGCTGGCCAAGGAAGACAGATAAGATGAGTGCCGCGATTCTGGTCCTGGAAGACGAACGCGATATACGGGAAATGCTGGCCTTCTGTCTGGAGCAGGCAGGCTACCAGGTCAGTCAGGCCGCGACTGCGGAGCGCGCCCTGTCGATGCTGAAATCCGAGCCCGCCCCGGACCTGTTACTGGTGGACTGGATGTTGCCGGGAGCCTCCGGCATCGATTTTACCCGCAAGGTCAAACGGAACACGGAGCTGGCTTCAGTCCCCGTGATCATGCTCACGGCGAGAGGCGACGAAGACGATCGGGTGCAGGGGCTGGAAGCCGGGGCGGATGATTATGTGGTCAAGCCGTTTTCGCCACGGGAATTGCTGGCGCGGGTCAAGGCGGTGCTGCGCCGCAGCGGTACGGTCAGCGCGGAAAAGGAAGCCATCAGTCACGGCCGCATCACTCTGGACCTGGCCAGCCACCGGGTCACGGTGGATCAGGAACTGCTGCACCTGGGGCCGACGGAGTTTCGTATCCTCAGGTTTTTCATGGAACATCCCGAGCGCGTCTACTCCCGGACCCAACTGCTCGACTCCGTCTGGGGGCAGCAGGTAGTCGTAGAGGAGCGTACGGTTGACGTGCACATCCGCAGGCTGCGCAAGGTGCTCGCGGAAGCCGGCGTTGAAAATTATGTGCAGACGGTGCGGGGCACCGGCTACCGATTTTCACGCATGGCCTGAGTCGGCGACTTGCTTACCCGACTGATGCCGACGACCGGAATTTCCTGATATGCGCGGACGCTACTGGCAATTGGAATTATGGGTGCTCGCGACGGCTCTGGTCCTGCTGCCGGCGCTTGCGTCCCTGTTCGGATTCGGTAGCGAAGTTCTCATTTCGATCATCGTGGTCTATCTGGCCTGGCACCTGGTACAGATCTACCGCCTGTATCGCTGGCAGGTCAGCTCCCGACAACTGTATCCACCCGGCGCGGTGGGGATTTGGAGCGACATCTTTCACGAAATCTACCTGAGCCAGAAAAGCAACCGCGACCAACGTCGCAAGCTCAAGGAAATCATCGCCGAATTTCGTGCCTCGACTGCGGCCATGCCTGACGGAGCCCTTATCCTGGACTCCACAGAAGAGATCCGCTGGTTCAACAAGGCCGCCGCCGCTTTGCTCGGGCTGAAAACCGCTACCGATCAGGGACAGCGGATCACCAACCTGATCCGTAATCCGCGCTTCCTGGAATACGAGCAGAGCCGTGACTACGACCAGCCACTCGTCATTCCTTCGCCCCTTGATGAGAGCGTCACTCTCAGTTTCCAGATCACTCCCTACAGCAAGGATCAACGGCTGATGCTGGTCCGGGATATTACCCGCGTGCAAAAGCTCGAGCGCATACGCCAGGACTTTGTCGCCAATGTTTCCCATGAACTGCGCACGCCCCTGACGGTCATCAACGGCTATCTGGAAATGCTGGGCGAGGGCGACAGCCCGGAGCTGAAGGCCATCAACAAGCCTTTGCAGCAGATGCGCCAGCAGGCCTTGAACATGGGCCATCTGGTCGACGATCTGCTGCTCCTGTCCAGACTTGACAGTATTGATGAGGAGCACACCCGCCACTCGCCCGTGGACGTCAACCTGTTGCTGGACAGTATCTGTGCCGAGGCCCGGGTGCTGGGCAAGGAGAAAGAGCAGACTGTCCTGTTCAGGGCCGGCACCGAACTGGGCCTGATGGGCTCGGAAAAACTCCTGCGCAGTGCTTTTGCCAATCTGGCGTTCAATGCCGTGCGCTATACCCCGGCAAAAGGACGTATCCTGCTGGAGTGGCAGCGGCAAGGCGATGAACTGATTATGAGCGTCACCGACAATGGTCCCGGTATCGAAGCGGAACACATCCCCCGGCTTACCGAGCGGTTTTACCGGGTCGACAGCGGCCGTACCCGACGCCAGGGAGGCACCGGCCTGGGTCTCGCCATCGTCAAGCATGCTCTGGAGTTGCATCAGGGCCGCTTGCAGATTGACAGTACGCCGGGCAAGGGCAGCGTGTTCCGCTGTCATTTCCCGGCCAGTCTCGCCATCGAACCCTGAGCGATTCAGCCGGAATTGTCACAAAAGGGAAATATCAGGGTCACACGGGCTTCACACGGCAGCGCCATAATGGATCCCGTCAACATACATCAACGGAGTTCACTGCAAATGAAAGCACTCGGTAAACTGGTACTCGTCGCAGCCCTGGCTTCCGCCGGCTTCGGCAACACTGTCCGGGCGGACAGCAAGATTGACGCCCAGATCCCTGAATACAAGAAAGCCAGCGGCGTATCCGGCAACCTGTCGAGCGTCGGCTCCGATACTCTGGCCAACCTGATGACCCTGTGGGCCGAAGAATTCAAGCGTCAGTACCCCAACGTCAATATCCAGATCCAGGCCGCGGGCTCGTCCACCGCGCCGCCGGCCCTGACCGAAGGTACGGCCAATATCGGCCCGATGAGCCGGGAAATGAAAGACAAGGAACTGGAATCCTTTGAGAAGAAATTCGGTTACAAGCCGACCGCCATTCCGGTCGCCATTGACGCACTGGCGGTATACGTGCACAAGGACAATCCCATCAAGGGTATGACCATCGCCGAAGTTGATGCAGTCTTCTCCTCCACGCGCAAGTGTGGCGCTGCTGACGACATCAGCCGCTGGAATGACCTCGGCATCGACGGTCTCGGCGACATCCAGCTCTACGGTCGCAACTCGGTGTCCGGTACCTACGGTTACTTCAAGGAAAAAGCGCTCTGCAAAGGTGACTTCAAGAACACCGTTAACGAGCAGCCTGGCTCCGCATCCGTGGTCCAGTCGGTGAGTCTGTCGAAGAACGGCATCGGCTATTCCGGTATCGGCTATCGGACTTCCGGTGTACGCTCCGTGCCGCTGGCGAAGGCGGAAGGTCAGGAATACGTGGATGCCACGCCGGAAAATGCCGTCAGGGGCAAATTCCCGCTGGCCCGTTTCCTGTACGTGTACATCAACAAGAACCCCAACAAGCCGCTCAGCCCCCTGGAGCGCGAATTCATGACCATGGTACTGTCAAAAGCCGGTCAGGAAGTTGTGGTCAAGGACGGCTACATCCCGCTGCCCGCCAAGGTGGTGGCCAAGCAACTTGACGCCTTGGGCGCCAACAAGGCAGTCGTGAAAAAATAGCGATTCGCCCCTGGTGGATTAAGGCCGGCGTTTGCCGGCCTTTTTCTTTGCCGGCAGGAAATATAGACTGGCCTGACGATTCCTCGCCCCCGAACCTTCCTTGCAATCACTCGCCCGCGAAATTCAGCCCTCGCCCCTCATGCCTCTGGAGCATCCCCGGTTCCGTGAGCGGGAGCTGAATGTTTTTGTCAAAAGGGATGACTGCCTGCACCCGATCATGTCCGGCAACAAGTGGCGCAAACTTAAATATCCTCTGCAGGCAGCGCTTGCCGACGGGGTGCGCACGATAGTGACCATGGGCGGGCGCTGGTCCAATCATCTCCATGCTCTGGCCTATGCCTGCGGACAACTTGGATTGCGATCGGTAGCGATGGTCCGCAGTGATGTCGGCGAGCCGCTGACGGCCTGCCTGCGGGATTGCCGGGCGTGGGGCATGGAATTGCGATTTGTCTCCCGGGGCGAGTATCGACAGTTACGGGAATCCCCGCCTGATGAGTTGCTGGCTTCCCTGGAGCAGGCCCGGTGGCTGCCGGAAGGCGGTGCCACCGCGTTGGCAATGCAGGGCGTTGGCGAAATCTGGGACGAACTCGGGGACGAGGTCGATCATTTGATCACAGCCTGCGGCACCGGCGCGACCGTGGCCGGGCTGGCGGCGAATGCCCCGGTGGGTAGCCGGGTATCCGGCGTCGCCGTGCTCAAGGGCGAGGCGTTTCTGGCGGAGGATATCGGAGATCTGTTATCTGAAGCGGGCAGTAACCGCCGCGATAACTGGCGCCTCTGGCATGACTACCACTTCGGAGGCTACGCGAAAGCAACACCGGCGCTGCTCGAGTTTGTCCGGCAGTCGGAGGCCGAATTTGATCTGCCCCTGGAACCGGTCTATACCGGAAAAATGCTGTACGGGTTTATGGAGCGGGTGAAGCAGGGCGCCTTCGCCCGGGGCAGTCGCATCGTCCTGCTGCACACCGGCGGTCTGCAGGGGCAACGGGGATTTGGTAAACGGACGGCGCGGGCGCAGTAG
>JASBTO010000030.1 GCA_030148365.1 Kangiellaceae bacterium | reverse complement strand
CATCAAGGTGCTCTCGCCCGTTGACGGCATCGTGATCGGCCGCAGCAACCTGCCCCTCGTCTATGAGGGAGAGGCTTTTTTCAATATTGCGACTTTTGAAAAATCCGACCAGCCGGGAGTCGCCATTGAAAGGTTCGAGTCGGACATCTGGGCCGGTGATCATGTCGAGGAAGAACCGATGAGTCTGTGAGCCGGCCCGGCAACCGGCGTCAGGCCGGCTCAGGCAATAAATGCCAGCCGTTCAATAATCCAGACGACGGCAATGGCGACAATCATGGCGGAGCCGCCCTGTAAAACCAGCTTCGTATAGATGCGCACCCCGGAAAGCAGGAACAGTACCGGCAACACAGCAGACACCACCATCAATTGGCCGGCCTCCACACCCAGATTGAAACTCAGCAGGGGTAGCAATTTTTCATCCGGCGGCAGACCGAGCGCCCCCAAAACGCTGGCAAATCCCAAACCATGAACGAGCCCGAAAACAAAGGTCAGCAGCCACAATTGTCGTTGCCAGCGTGGAAACAGGTTGTGCACCGCGACCAACGCAATTGACGCGGCGATCATGACCTCCACCCAGGGGGTTGAAAACTGCAAGTTACCCAGCACCGCCAGACTCAGGGTTAATGTATGGGCGGCGGTAAATGCCGTCACGATTTTGAAGGCTTCGAAAAGACTGGGGCGCAAGGCGCGTCGATGCCAGCGTCCGTTTCTTCTCATAAAAGTGGCAGGCAGCAGCAGGGTGGTCAGAAACAGCAGATGGTCATAGCCAATCCAGATATGCCAGATCCCCTCCAGGAAATAATCTTGCGCGGTCTGCCAGGGATTAGTTTTTTCAAGGGACAGGGTTTGCAGCCGATTTTCGGCGCTGAATATCACTGAGCTGGCCGGCTGCTCGAGATACAGCAGCCCTTTATGCCGGGCATCCCGTTCAAACAGGAACCGGTAGTCAATGTCAATTTGCGCGGGTGCGCGCGGGCACTTTGCCGAGAAAGTGAAAACGGCATAGGCACCATCGGAGTGATGCGTCACCTGAATTTGATGGAAGCTCAACGGGCAGGCCTGCCCGGCTGTGGCAATGGCCAGGTCTCCGGAGAGGTACGCGAACAATTCTGTTTGTTGGCCCCGTAACTCGCCCCAGGTAATTTGACGGTCATCGTTGGGATCGAGGGGCATGATCAGCGCCAAATCCAGCAAGGCAATGTCCCAGCGCCCGTTAACAACCGATCCGTCGACGGACAGGTTGAGATAGGCATCGCTGGCTTTGTGTGCCGCAACCGGTAGCGCCGACAGCAGCAGCATCAATGTCGACAACAACCGGATCACGGCTTGGCCGCCAGCAAGGCGCGGATCCGGTCATCCCGGACATTGTTCGCTGCGAGCCAGTCCTGAACCTGAGCAAGGGTTACGCGGTCGCCACTTGCCAGCGCGGCCCGGACCAGCAGCAGGGTGTCGGCGGGCGCTTTCTGATGGGACCAGTGCTCGCGAGCGAGCCTTACCGCCGACACGGCATCACCCCGGATATCAAGGGCATATCGCGCCAGCAGTCCGGCGTGATTGTCTTCACGGCGCAGGCGTATTGCCGCCAGCATGTCGTTTAATTCTACAAGTGTCTTTTCCGAGTCCTCGGTATCAAGGGCCCGGGCGGCGATGGCGTAGAGCAGTTTCAGGCTTTCGGACCTTGCGCCTTCCAATAATCGGAGGGCCAGTGGATATTTGTTCTGACGGAGCAGGAACTCGCCGTATGTGGCGAGAGTCAACGTTGATTCGGGGTCGATCAGCAGGGCCTGCCGATACCAGGTTTCGGCTTCCCGGTCGCGCCCCAGCCGCTCCGCCATTTCCGCCAAAACGCCGAGGCTCCACAGGCTTTGCGCGCTCTGGTCATGAAGTTCGGCATACACCTTTGCCAGCGCCTTATAGCTCGTGTCGAGGCGCCCGGTAAAGCTGCGGGCCTGCAAGCTGCAGGTGGCGCGCACCAGTGGCGGCACCCATGCCGGGATCCGGACGCAATCCTGCAGTGCCTGGCGGTAGTGGCCGCGGATTTGCCGAATACCGGCGCGCATCAGCAGTGCGCGTGAGTTGTCCGGCTCGGAAGCAATTACCTTGCTCAATACCTTTTCGGCCGCTTTAAAGTCGTGACTCCATTGCAGGATTTCCGCATGCAGCAACTGCCATTGGCTGGCCGATTCATGCAGTCGGGGCCGAAGCAGTGCTTCCGCCTGTCCGAGGAGGCGGGGCTGGTCCTGTGATTTACCGGCGTTGATCAGCTGGTCAATCAGGACCAGCCGCTCGGGATCCGTCAGCGAACCCGGAGCCGCTAGTTTTTCGCGGAATAAAAAACCCCCGGCCGGCAAGTGCGCTAGCACCCGTTCGTCGCTGACCGGGGTAAAAGGGGTACTGCCGGCGCCTATCGTGGCGGCCAGCAGCAAAGGCATGAGCACTGTCATGAGTTACTGGCCGTCCGGCCCGTCACCGCCCGCGACCAGATCGCCAAAGGCATCGGGATCCTCGTCAGCGTCAAAAATGAACACGATACCGTTGACGGGCTCCGGCTCCGCGTTGGCGTTTTGG
>JASBTO010000272.1 GCA_030148365.1 Kangiellaceae bacterium | reverse complement strand
GCCAATCTTACAGAAAACCCCTGACAGCAATGTCAGGGGTTTTTGTTTTTGGGGAACATGAACCGTGGAGTCGAACCTGGTCCGATCATCAGGTCGCGCCAGAGGCGCTCTCGTTCGACTGCGCTTCGAGCAGTGCAAGGGAAGAGCGGCACTTGTCTCACCGCTCTTTTGAAAAGAAAGGGACGCCGGGGCATTGGTAGCTTCCGCGCATTATTGGCGGGTCATCTTCCCGGACGCGGGAATGCCTGCCGGACTCTGCCACTGGCCTGGAAGATGGATTCCTTTTTTCACGAGAATGAGCCGACCTTAACCGGAGGCGTAGCCCGGATGCAGCAAAGCGGAATCCGGGGAAATCAAAGATTTCCCAAGGTCTTCATTTCGCCGGTCAGGACCCACCCCTGAGCGAGCCTCGTTGGTGGGCCGAGTGCCATGACCCGGAGTAATAAACCGGGTTCAATCAATAGCTCCGACCGGACGCCAACCGACTGAGGCACTTGCCATCAGGCAATCCGGTTATGCTATAGTCCGACGCCCGCGGAAGAGGAATCACCATGCAAATCATCGAGTTTTTACACAATCGCGCGTCCCAGCCGAAATTGCAGGCACCGGCTCCCGACAGGGCGCAAGTGGAACAGATGCTCAAGGCAGCCTTGCGGGCGCCGGATCATGCCGGCCTCAAGCCCTGGCGCTATCTGGTCTTCGAGGGGGAAGCCGCACTCGCGGCACTCGGTGAAAAATTTGCCGCGGCCAGTCTTGCCGACAACCCTGATTTTTCACCGGAAAAGCTCGACAAGTTGCGCGCCAAACCGATGCGCGCACCCATGGTGATCGTCGCGGTCGCGGTCTACACTGAACACAGGAAAGTGCCCCATATCGAACAAATCCTGTCGGCGGGGGCGGGTGTTGAAAATCTGATGCTGGCGGCCAACGCGCTCGGTTTCGGGACCTACTGGAGAACCGGCGGTCTGGCCTACAACAGTCATTTGCTGGACGAACTCGGGCTTGACCAGCGAGACACCATTGTCGGTTTTATCTACCTGGGTACGCCGGAAGGAAAACCGCGGGCACGGGAAGAGGCGTCAATCGGAGACTATGTCGAGTTCCATGGTTAGCTTGCGAGGGTGGGCGTAAGACCGTCAGAAATCTTTCCAGATTTTTGATGTCGGGCGGGGCGCATCAGGATTGTCCCGCAATTCGTGAACCCGGCGGTACTTGGCTTCCTCGGCCTTACGGGCGTCGGAAGTCGCTTCCGGGCGCTCGTCGAATTCCTTCAGGAAGCGGGTGATTTCGCTTTCATAGCCTTTCTTGATCACCTTGTCAGAAGCCATGTCAGTTCCGGAAGTGGTTGGAGTGTCGCACCCCATCTTAGTGAATGACCACACTCCTGACAAGCTCGTGTATGCCGGATGTAGCGAAGCGAAATCCGGGGCGCCGGCGTCTCCGAAGCCCCGGTCATCCCGGATCAGAAGCGGGCGTTTCTGCGACTGCGGGGGAAAGGGATCACGTCGCGGATATTGTTGACGCCGGTCACGTAGGACACGCAGCGGTCAAAGCCGAGACCGAATCCGGAGTGGGGCACGGTGCCGTAGCGGCGCAAGTCCCGGTACCACCAGTAGTGTTCCGCCGGCAGGCCCATCTCGCTGATCCGTGCGTCGAGCATGTCGAGACGCTCTTCTCGCTGACTGCCGCCAATAATTTCACCAATGCCGGGCGCCAGTACATCCATGGCCGCGACTGTCTTGCCGTCGTCATTCTGGCGCATGTAGAAGGCCTTGATATCCTTCGGGTAGTTCATGAGGATAACCGGACGGCCAACATGCTCGTCGGTCAGGTAGCGCTCGTGCTCTGACTGCAGATCAACGCCCCAATGAACCGGGAACTCGAACGTCTTGCCGCTTTTCTCGAGAATACTGACGGCTTCCGTGTACTCCATACGCTCGAAGTCCTGTTCAACCACCTGGGTCAGGCGATCGATACAGGTCTTGTCGACATGCTGGGCGAAAAAGGCCATGTCGTCGGGCCGCTCGTCGAGGACCTTCGTGAACACGGATTTCAGCATGGCTTCCGCCAGATCCGCATTGTCCTTGAGATCGGCGAAGGCAATTTCCGGCTCTACCATCCAGAATTCCGCGAGGTGGCGGCTGGTGTTGGAGTTTTCGGCACGGAAGGTGGGGCCAAAGGTATAGACCTTGCTCATCGCAAGGCAGTAGCTCTCGACATTGAGCTGTCCCGATACGGTCAGGAAGGTTTCCTTGCCGAAGAAATCCTCGCTGAAATCGATATCGCCCTGATCGGTGCGGGGCAGGTTGGCCAAATCCAGGGAACTGACCCGGAACATCTCGCCGGCGCCCTCGGCGTCGGAAGCGGTGATAATCGGTGTATGGATCCAATTGAAGCCGTTCTGGTGCAGAAACTGGTGGATAGCCTGGGCAAGGCTGTTACGAACCCGGGTAACGGCGCCGATCAGGTTGGTGCGTGGTCGCAAGTGCGCCACTTCCCGAAGATACTCAACAGTATGCCGTTTGGGTGCAATCGGGTAAGTGTCCGGATCCTCGACCCAGCCGATCACCTCGATTTTCCCGGCCTGGATTTCCCAGGCCTGGCCCTTGCCCTGCGAGGCCACCAGCTTGCCCTCGACCGCAACGGAGCAGCCGGCCGTCAGCTTCAGAACTTCGGACTGGTAATTGTCGAGCTCGCCGGGAGCGACCACCTGAATGGGATTGAAGCAGGAGCCGTCATGAATGGCGAGGAAGGAGAACCCCGCTTTCGAGTCCCGACGGGTGCGTACCCAGCCCCGGATCCGGACCGGTTGGTCGGCGCCCGGCTTGCCGGCCAGTGCGTCGGCTATGCTGACTGTATTCATGAAATCTCCACTCCGCAGATCGCACCCGTGCAGGATGCTTCCATCATGTTATAAAATTTGTGAATAAATGCGCTTAACGCTTTGAACCAGCTTCTTTTTTCAGGCGGAGGTTAATGGCAGCTTTTTGCTCGTCATCGTAGCTGTGCCAATTCAGGACTTCTTCGAAAGTGCGGCCGCAACCCCGGCAGACATCGTCCCCCAGGGTCGTACTGCACACCCCCACGCAAGGCGAGGCGGTGACATCTCTTTCACCGGATATCTTGAGACCCAAAGCAGAAACTCTGACCTGAAAATTGGCCCGTATGTTAACGCGAGCTTTTCATAAACGCCATAGCCGCAAGGCGACCGGGCCCTCAACTACGGTTGAAAACCCGATCCCTGCGAGCCAGGGCAGTGTGCTTGACGCGGCTGGACCAGCGGCTCAGATTATCGAGACCGGCATAGATGGTCGGCAACACCAGCAGACTGACAACCGTGGAAAACGCCAGGCCGCCGATGACAGCCCGGGCCATCGGGAAATAGGGCGGGGAATCGACTTCGCCGCCAATCGTGGTATCGCCAATGGACAGGGGCACGAGACCCAGAATGGTCGTGCCGGCCGTCATCAGAATGGGGCGCAGGCGGTCCTGGCCGGCCTGGATGATGGCCTCGTTGCGGGGCATGCCCGTCGCTCGCAGATGATTGATGTGATCAATCAGCACAATGCCGTTGTTGACCACTACGCCCATCAATACCAGGATACCAATCAGGGCCATGAAGGAGAGGGTGGTGCCGGTGATCATGAAGAACCAGAAAACACCGACCACGGAATAGAAGACCGCGAAGATCACCGCTGAGGGAAACAACAGGGATTCAAACAGCGCCGCCATGACCAGGTAGATCATCATCAGGGCAAGGATCATGTTGGTCATCATGATTGCGCCGGTTTCGTCTTCATGATCGAAGCCACGCCCGTAGCTCCAGGTGTAACCATCGGGTAGCTGCATGGCATTCATCAGCGGATCGATGACTTCCTTGGCCTCATCAACCGTGACGTCGTCGAGAGTGATTTCGACACCGACACTGGTCACCCGGTTTTCCCGCTGGATCCGGTTTGCGGCCCGTTTGACGTTGAAAGAGGCGATACTGGCCAGGGGCACGGGATCCTGTCCCGGACGGAATAAGGGCAGTTTTTTCAGGCTGTCGAGATCCTTGCGGGCTTCCTCGCCGAATTCCAGGCGGATATCCGTCTCGCCGTTCTCGTCACGGAAAGTTCTCAGATCCTGGCCACGCATCGCGACCGAAATCATCTGGCCCACCTGCTCCGGGTCAAAGCCCAGGTTCAGTGCCCGATCCCGATCCAGGACCACCTGCAACTCCTGATCCCGGCTGGCGGCCTCGCTCTGGGCGTTAAGGCCCTCTGAGCCGCTCAGGATGCGGGCGGCTTCCTGGCTCAGATCGACGAGAACCTCGGTGGAATCTCCCTGCACGTAGATTTTCAGGCCGTCGCTGTTGCCGGCCCGATCCCGATCAAAGCTGGGCGAGCCGATGGCAATTTTCGGCATGTTTTCTTCGATGAACTCGCGGATTTCCGTTACACTTTTGGTCGCATTATCGTCGTCCTTGAGCAGCAGGGTCGATTGCGCCAGGGAATTGGTGTAGTAGCTGTAGACATCCTCGATATCCAGCTCCTCCTGATGGGCATACAGGAAAGTCTCGATTCTGGTAACGGTCTGCTCGATCCGCTCAATACTGTACTGGCCGTCAATATTGTAGGGCAGGAACAGGCGCCGTTTGCCTTCTTCCTCCCACATGTCTTTTTTGACCACCCCCATAGGTACGGCAATGCTGACCAGGATCAGTACCGCCAACAGCCCGGACCAGCGGGGATGCCGGAGCGTCCAGCCCAGCATCTTTCCGTAGCGGGCACTGAGCCGGTGAATCATGTTTTTCTGGCCATTGGCCCGGGGCTTGAGCCGCGACAGAAGTAGCGGAATGATGGTCAGGGCGATGAACAGCGACGCCACCAGGGCGATACAGATGGTAATGGCGACGTGACTGAGAAAAATCGTGATGTTGGTTTTGACGCCGATGATATTCGGCAAGAACACGATGGCGGTGGTGATGGTGCCCGCGGTGACTGCGAGGCCGACTTCCTTGACGCCGTCCATGATGGCCTTGCGATGATTATCCGGGTTCAGCTCCTGCTGCCGGAAAATACTTTCCGTGATCACCACCGCGTTGTCGACAAGCATACCGACGGCCAGCATCAGACCCATCATGGATAGAATGTTGAGGGACAGCCCCGCAAAAAACATGAAGGCAATTGTGATGGTCAGGGAAAAGGGCACTGCGAGGGCGACAATAGCGGTGACCGTGACCTGTCGGAGAAAGAAGTAAAGCACCACCAGTGACAGGAAAAATCCGGTCAGGCCGGCCAGGGAAATATCCCGAAGAGAAGATTCGATCCCCAGGGCCTGATTATCCATGGCGAAGAGTTTGATCCCCGCGAATTCCGGGTCCTGCTCGACTTCGGCAATCAGGTCGAGTACCCGGTAGGTGGTTTCGACCAGATTGGCGGTGGACTCGCGCTGCACATTCATGCCCACGGCGAATGTCTGACCGAGGTGGCGGCCTTCCTGGGGCGTTGGCTGATCGAGCTCGACCACGGAGATATCCCGGAGCCGCAAATTGCCGGGACCGATGACCAGATTACGGATTTCGTCGATATCCCGGAATTCGCCATAGGGCTTGACCCGGTAGCGCTGATCGCTGTCGGTAATCTCGCCCGCAGTCAGGGAGAAATTGTACTGGCTGAGTTTCCGGGACAGTTCATTGAGATCAATCTGGTGCGCCGCTACCCGGGCCGGATCCAGTTTGATATGGATTTGCTGCTTGTCGACGCCATAGAGCATGACCTTGGAGACGCCGGGCAGCACCTCGATGGGGCGCTTCAGTTTTCGATCAAGAAGATCATAGGCATTTTCGAGGTTGCGGCTGCTCGATATGCGCAATTCCAGCAGCGGCATATCCGCCGTCGAACCGGTAAACACAAAAATACGCTGGATATCGGCGGGGAGCTCGCCGCGGATCGCATCAAGTTTTTCCCGGGCCTCCATGCCCATCAACTTGACCTCCTTGTCCCAGTCAAAGCGGATGAAGATGGTGGCGGCATTGTCGGTGGTTTCCGAGTTCATCGCCTTGATGCCGCTCATGGTCGCCAGCACTTCCTCCGCCGGCCGCGTGATCAGACGCTCAATCTCGTCAGCCGTGGCATTGGGGTAGGGGATCTGGATGAAAATCCCCGGAAACTGTACCTCGGGGAAGTACTCAAGCGGCAACATGCGCGAGGCGATGGCCCCGGTAACAATGAAGCTGACGAACACCATCAGGGTGGTGACGGGGCGTTTCAGGGCAAATCCGGTCAGTTTCATGTCGCCTCCTAGGCTTTCCGGTCAACCAGGCTGTAGACCACGGGGATCACGATCAGGGTCAGCAATGTGGAGATAAGCAGACCTCCGATTACGGTAATCGCCATGGGTGCGCGGATTTCCGCGCCTTCGCCAAGACCGAGGGCGAGGGGCATCATGCCGAGGGTGGTCGTGAGGGTGGTCATCATGATCGGCCGCAGTCGGGCGCCGGCCGCCTCACGAATAGCCCGGATTTTGTCCATACCCCCGATCCGTAGCTGATTGATCCGGTCAATCAGGACAATGGCGTTGTTGACCACAATCCCGGCCAACATGATGACGCCGATAAACACCACGACACTGAGGCTGTAGCCGGTGACAAACAGGGCCAGAATGGCACCCACCAGAGACAGGGGAATGGTGAACAGGATCACGAAGGG
>JASBTO010000270.1 GCA_030148365.1 Kangiellaceae bacterium | reverse complement strand
TATCACTACCTGGCCGACGCAATTTTGCGGCGGGAAGATTCCGCGGCACTTGTTCATGCGCGGATTTACAGCTTGCTGCGGAACCGGGAGTTGATGGCCAGGGCGCCGTCCCCGGCGAGACCCGAAGCCGAAGATTCGAGAAAAGTCTGGCTACACAACCGGCTGGAACTGGTCGTCAGCAAGCGTTACTCACATTCGGATTTCAGCGCTGGCGAGCTGGCAGCCTGTCTGGCCATGAGCCTCCGCACCCTGCAGCGGCAAATGATGGAGTGTCTGAATACCACCCCGAATGCCTTTCTTCGCGACTACCGGTTACGGAAGGCCCGGTATCTGTTGTTGACGGGGTGGAAGGTTGCGGATGTGACCCGGCAATGCGGATTCAGGTCCCAGACCTACTTCTGCAGATGTTTCCGGAAAATGTCAGGGGTGTCGCCTGGACAGTACCGGGCCATGCAGATTGGCACCCGGGCCGCCGGCAAAGCCGGTCGGGTGGAGATTGGCGTAGAAGACGCTGATGTGATCTGACAAAATAGCCGACTTTGCTGCAAAGGTTTACTGGTTAATGTCCCGAACCCAAATAATTTCCGGCCCGGCCGGCAACCTGGAACTGGCCATCGATCTCCCGCCACCAGGGCAGGAAAGAAGGGCCATTGCCGTCTGCTGTCACCCTCACCCCCAACATGGTGGCGCCCTGACCAACAAGGTCATTCACACCGTCGCCCGGACCCTGGCGGGACTCGGTATCGTGAGCATCCGGTTCAATTTCCGCGGGGTCGGCAGAAGTGACGGCGACTATGACAGCGGTCGGGGCGAAGGCGAGGATTTGCGGGCGGTCGTGGACTGGGCCCGCGAACAGTATCCTGATCGAGAGCTGTGGCTGGCCGGCTTTTCCTTCGGCAGCTGGGTGGCGGCACTTGCCAGCGACGCTCTCGGATGCGGGCAGCTGATCAGCGTGGCGCCGCCGGCAGGTCGCTTCGATTTTGCGGATTTTCCTGGTCCCGGCTGTCCCTGGCTGGTGGTAATGGGAGACGCGGACGAAGTGGTTGAGCCCCAGGCCGTGTTCGACTGGCTGGAGTCGCTGGCAGCCGGGCCGGAACTGATTGTCATGGAGCAGGCCGGTCATTTTTTTCACGGCCGTCTGGTTGAGCTGCGGGAGCGGCTTGAAGCCGCTCTGGCGCCACAAGTGCCAGCCCTGATCAAGGACGAAACATGACGGCAACCCTTTTGACGCCTCTCGAGCGCTACCGGGAGGATCTGAAGCGCGATGACTTCAGCCCGGATCCGGCCCAGCAGCAGGCGGTCGAGCACCTGCAGGATCTCTACCTGCGCCTGGTGGCCGCGCAGGACTCCGGCAATGGCTTGCTGGCCGGCGTGCGGAAACTGTTCGGCGGCCGTCCGGAGCCGCTGTGCGGACTCTATTTCTGGGGTGGCGTCGGGCGCGGCAAGACCTACCTGATGGACACCTTTTTCAGCTGTCTGCCATTCCCGGACAAGTTGCGGCTGCATTTCCATCGCTTTATGCACGAGGTGCACAAGGAGCTCAAAGCCATGTCCGGTCAGTCGGACCCCTTGCCCAAAATTGCCAGCCAGCTGGCGGCCAGGGCGCGGATTATCTGCTTTGACGAGTTCTTTGTCAGCGATATTACCGACGCCATGATCCTCGGCGGGCTGTTTGAAAACCTTTTCTCCCGGGGGGTCACTCTGGTCGCCACCTCCAATATTCCCCCCGAGCGGCTCTATTGGAACGGCTTGCAACGGGATCGGTTTCTGCCTGCTATTGCGTTGCTGGAAAAGCACACCCGGGTCGTTAATGTTGACGGTGGTGTCGATTACCGGCTGCGCACCCTGAACCAGGCGGATATTTACCACTGGCCCCTGGACCAGGCAGCGGTGGACAATATGAATTTTGCCTTCGAGCACCTGGCGGGAGAGCCCGGGCAGGAACACTGCAAGCTCAAGGTGGAAGGGCGACTGATCGATACCCGGCGCCTGTCAGAATCGGTAGTCTGGTTTACCTTCGAGGCGATTTGTGGTGGTCCCCGGGCCCAGACCGATTACATAGAATTGTCCCGCATCTATCACTCCGTCCTGGTCAGTGATGTGTCCCGGTTGACCGAGGGCGACAATGACAAGGTACGGCGGTTTATCAGTCTGGTGGATGAGTTTTACGAGCGTAATGTGAAGCTGATCCTGTCGGCAGCCGTGCCCATGGAGAAACTGTATACCGGCACGGGCCTGGCGTTCGAATTCAAACGTACGCTCAGCCGGCTACAGGAAATGCAATCCCAGGAATATCTGGGGCGGGAACACCTGCCCTGAAGTCACGCAGCCCCGGCCAGGGTCTTCAGGCATAAAAAAAGGCGGAATGGGAATTCCGCCTTTTCTTATTAACCGTGAAGTTTACTCCACCATGTCCTTGAGCTTCTTGAGCGGGCGGATTTTCACCATGGTGCGGGCCGGTTTTGCCTTGAAAGTGGTCTCTTCCCCGGTGAAGGGGTTAATGCCCTTGCGCGCCTTGGTGGCCGGTTTACGCACGGTAGAGATTTTCAACAGGCCCGGCAGAGTGAATTCGCCGACGGAACGCTTCTTCACGTGCCGTTCGATGACCACACCGAGTTCGTCCAGTACCGAACTGACCTGCTTCTTGCTGAGTTCGGTGTTTTCCGCGATTTCGTTCAAAATCTGGGTTTTGGTGTATTTCTCCTTGACTGCAGTTACCTTGCGAGCCGCCGGTTTGGCTTTGCTGCCAGCTGCTTTCTTGGTCTTTTTCACCGCCATTTGTCATTGCCTCTTGGTTGGGTTAATTGCTACAATTCGCGTCGATTCACAGGCAGCTTACCCCCATTTGGAGCTACCGCAAGTGTGTCCCGCCACTCGAAGGGTGGCTTTTAGCGAGACGCTAACGCGAGACACAAGAACAGTTATTTATACTAATTCCCTCGGTAAATAAAGGGTTTTCTGAGAATAAACCGGAAATTCCGGCTTTTATTCCGGCCATCCCCGATGAGGGCGAACATATGCCGGGAAACCCCTTGTGCATCGCCAGGGTTTTCTGTAGAATTCGCGCTCTTTTTGCGGACGGTTTCCAGTATTCGGAGCAAAGACAACACATGAAAACCTTCAGTGCAAAGCCAGATTCAGTAAAGCGCGACTGGTATTTGGTTGACGCCAGTGGCAAGACACTGGGTCGCCTCGCGACAGAAATAGCAAGGCGCTTACGCGGTAAACACAAGCCTGAGTTCACGCCACACGTGGATACCGGCGACTATATCATTGTCGTCAATGCGGAAAAGGTGACGGTGACCGGCAACAAGACAGAAGACAAGATGTACTACAGCCACTCAGGTTTTCCTGGCGGCATCAAGTCCATCAACTTCGCCAAGCTGCAGGACAAGGCCCCGGAGCGCATCATCGAGAGCGCGGTCAAGGGCATGCTGCCCAGAAATCCGCTGGGTCGCGCCATGTTTCGCAAGCTCAAGGTTTACGCGGGTCCCGAGCATGGTCACCAGGCTCAACAACCCAAAGTACTGGAAATTTAATCGGTAACTGATTATGGCTGATACTCAATATTACGGAACAGGTCGTCGCAAAAGCTCAACCGCTCGCGTATTCCTGCGTCCAGGCTCTGGCAAGATCACTATCAACCAGCGCACATTGGAAGAATACTTTGGTCGCGAGACCTCTCGCATGGTGGTTCGCCAACCCCTCGAGCTGACCGAAAACGTTGAAAAGTTCGACGTTTACATCACGGTCGCCGGTGGCGGCGGAACCGGTCAGGCGGGCGCCATTCGCCATGGCATCACGCGTGCCCTGATGGAATATGACGAGACCCTGCGTGCCTCCTTGCGCAAGGCCGGCTACGTCACCCGGGATTCTCGCGCCGTCGAGCGCAAGAAGGTCGGTCTGCACAAGGCTCGCAAGCGTCCGCAATTCTCCAAGCGTTAAGCTTGGGACTGTCTGCAAAGTATTGCGAGACGAGATTGTCAAACGCCCGTTTTTACGGGCGTTTTTTTTTGCCTGAAGCCGGGTTTCAGGGGCGGCTTTTACCTTGTAAACACAAGGGTTTTTTTATATGATTGCGCCCCACTGCTTCACCGAACAATGAGCATCAGGGTGGTGTGCCCGGGCCGCAAGGGTCCAGAGGCCGAAAGCCGTAAGTGTTGCCAGAGTCGTAATGACGCCTTCACCAGTAAACGGGGAGAGTTTTGAATGAAAAACGACGGTGTGGATAAGGGTCGCAGACGTCTGCTGACCGGTCTTACCGTAGGAACCGGAGCGGTAGGTGCGGGCTTTGTAGCCTGGCCTTTTCTTGCCTCCTGGAATCCTAGCGCAAGAGCCCAGGCGGCGGGTGCGCCAGTAGAAATTGATATCAGCAAGCTGCAGTACGGTCAGCAGATGACCGTCGAATGGCGGGGCAAGCCGGTCTGGATTGTGCGCCGCGATCAGAAAATGCTGGAAAGCCTGGAAAGCCTCACCGACAATCTGGCAGATCCCGACTCCGCGGAAGAAGGACAACAGCCGGCCGGCATGACAGGTCCTTACCGGGCAATCAATCCCGAATACTTCGTGACCGTCGGTCTTTGTACCCATCTCGGTTGCTCCCCGACCTATGTGAAGGAACTCGGAAGCGTGTCGCCGGACTGGCTGGGCGGGTTTTTCTGTCCCTGTCACGGTTCCAAATTCGACCTTTCGGGTCGGGTTTTCAAAGGGGTACCGGCCCAGCGCAACCTGGAAGTACCCCCCTACCAGTTTTTGAGCGACACCCGGATCCTGATCGGTGCCGCTGAAGGGGAGGCCGCCTGATGTGGACTAACTTTATGGAGTGGGTCGATGCCCGTTTCCCGGCTACCAAGGTCTGGAATGAGCATCTGGCGGAATATTACGCTCCCAAGAATTTCAATTTCTGGTATTTCTTCGGCTCGCTGGCTCTGCTGGTACTGGTTAACCAAATCATTACCGGCATCTGGCTGACCATGAGTTTCAATCCGTCCGCCGATGGCGCCTTTGCTTCCGTTGAGTACATCATGCGCGATGTCGAGTGGGGCTGGCTGATCCGGTACATGCATTCCACCGGTGCCTCGGCCTTCTTTGCGGTGATTTATCTGCACATGTTCCGGGGCATCATCTACGGCTCCTTCAGGAAGCCGCGGGAACTGGTGTGGATTTTCGGCATGATCATTTTTGTGCTGCTGATGGCAGAAGCCTTTATGGGTTACCTGCTGCCGTGGGGCCAGATGTCTTTCTGGGGTGCCCAGGTGATTATCAACCTGTTCGGTACCATCCCGGTGATCGGTGAAGATCTGACCGTCTGGATCCGGGGTGACTACAATATTTCCGGCGCCACCCTGAACCGTTTCTTCGCATTGCACGTGGTGGCCGTACCTCTGGCACTGGTCGCAATGGTGTTCCTGCACATTGTCGCCCTGCACAAAGTAGGCTCCAACAACCCTGACGGTATCGAAATCAAGGACCACAAGGACGAGAACGGCATTCCGCTGGATGGTATCCCGTTCCATCCCTACTACACCGTCAAGGATATTGTCGGCGTGGTCGGTTTCCTGATCATCTTCAGTGCGATTATTTTCTTCGCTCCGGAAATGGGCGGTTACTTCCTGGAAGCGCCGAACTTCATTCCGGCCAATCCGCTGAAGACCCCCGAGCACATTGCGCCGGTCTGGTACTTCACGCCTTTCTATACGATCTTGCGGGCCATCCCCAATGATCAGCTGGGCGCATTGGCCATGGCGCTGTCTATCGTGGTGCTGTTCCTGTTGCCCTGGCTGGATCGCAGCCCGGTCAGATCCATTCGCTACCGTGGCTGGACCACCAAGATCATGCTGACCCTGTTTGTGATAGCCTTTGTCATTCTGGGCTATCTGGGTACCCAGGTACCTACCCCGATGGGAACGCTGATGGCGCAGATCTGTACCTTTATCTACTTCTTCTACTTCCTTGCCATGCCCTGGTGGAGCAGGTGGGAAAAGACCAAACCGGTACCGGACAGGGTGACACACTAATGAAAAGCATAATCAGCCTATTATTTGCCTTGTCCTCCGGCCTGCTGGTTTCAGTACCGGCGTTGGCGGCGGGGGGCGGACAGCTTTATCCCGACGACCCGGCCAACATCAAGCTGACCAATACCGCTGCGCTGCAACATGGCGCCAAGCTGTACGTCAACTACTGTCTCGGTTGTCATACCATGGAGTATCAGCGCTGGTCGCGGCTGGCAGAAGATCTGCAGCTGAGTGACGATGCCGTGATGGATAACCTGGTATTCGGCGAACAGAAAATTGGCGACACCATGACCAACACCATGCCGGCGGCCTATGCGGCAAACTGGTTTGGTACCCAGCCGCCGGATCTGACCCTGGTGGTGCGGTCCCGTGGCGAAGATTGGGTCTATAACTATCTGCGCGCATTCTACAAGGATGAGTCCCGGCCCTACGGCGTCAACAACACCGTGTTTCCGGACGTCGGCATGCCCCACGTTCTGGCGCCCCTGCAGGGCACCCAGATACTGACCGATGATCTGTCTGCCGGTGGCCACCTCGAACTGGTCGAGGAAGGCTCCCTCAGTGCCGGGGAGTATGACGAGTCAATTCGCGATCTGGTGGCTTTTATGGCCTACACCGCGGAGCCCATGAAGCTCAAGCGGGAATCCCTGGGCCTCAAGGTGATTATCTTCCTGTTGTTGTTTGGCGCTGTCGCCTGGTTCCTGAAAAAGGAATACTGGAAAGATATTCATTGAGAATGCCTCGCGATTGCTAAAGGTTGACGGGCTCTTGATCCGGTAAATCCGGGTCAGGAGCTTTTTCTGTTTTCAAGTTTACTGGAGAAAGGAACATGGCCGTAGTTGCCAGACGATCAGTAATGACGCTCTTTTCGGGAGCCGATGACATCTATAGCCACCAGGTGCGAATCGTCCTGGCTGAGAAGGGCGTCAACTTTGACG
>JASBTO010000269.1 GCA_030148365.1 Kangiellaceae bacterium | reverse complement strand
GCTCGGGGATATTGAGGCCGCTGGACAGCAACGTGATGGCGACCATACCGGAGATCACCATAAACAGGGCATTGAGAATATTGTTGCCGGCAATTACCCGGGACAGATGAGTGGGTTCGCAGCGCTGTTGCACCAGCGCGTAGAGGGGCACGATGTAGAGGCCGCCGAAAACGCCAATCAACATGGCGTCGAGCAACACGTGCCAGTTGGACCAGTTCTGCAAAAATTCCGGCAGGCCGCTCAAAGTGACGCTGATGGACTCGGGGTACACGGAGTAGAGGTCAATGGCGAAGAGGGTCAGACCGAAGGCGCCGAAAGGCACCAGACCAATCTCTATCCGGTGCCCTGACAACTTTTCACAAAGCACCGAGCCGATGCCGATGCCGAGGGAAAATACCGTCAGCAAGGCAGTGACTACGGACTCGTTACCGCCGAGGGTGTACTGGGCATAGTTGGGGATCTGGGCCAGCAGGGTGGCGCCGTAAAACCAGAACCAGGAGATCCCGAGGACCGACAGGAGGACGGTGCGGTTGCCGCGCATGAACCTGAAGATCCGCCAGGTCTCCGTCGCCGGGTTCCAGTTGATTTTGAGGCCGGGGTCCGCAGGTGGAGCCGCAGGAATCCCGAGGCTGAACAGGTAACCGAGAGCGGCAACCGTCAGTACCGCAACCGATACCCAGAAGCCGCCGGACTCGGGAATGCCAATCAGGATGCCACCCATCATGGTACCGATCAGGATGGCCACGAAGGTGCCCATTTCCACCATGCCGTTGCCGCCCAGCAACTCCCGGGACTTGAGGTGTTGGGGCAAGATCGAAAACTTGAGCGGCCCGAACAGGGTCGACTGGATACCCATCAGGAACAGGACCCCGAACAGCAGGTAGAGATTATCCAGCCAGAAGCCGAGGGCCGCGAGCGCCATGATGCCTATCTCGAGTAACTTGATACGGCGGATGGACACGGATTTTTCGAACTTCTCCGCGAACTGACCGGAGATCGCGGAAAACAGAAAGAAGGGCAGGATAAACAGGATGGCGGCAAGGTTAACCAGCAGGTTCGAGTCCAGCCCCAGGGAGCGGGCGCCGCGAAAGGCGATCAGGATAATCAGCGCATTCTTGAAAATATTGTCATTGAGGGCGCCGAGAGCCTGGGTGACAAAGAAGGGGCCGAATCGGCGCTGGGTCAGCAGGTCGAACTGGTTCGAATTTTTGTGCATCAGGTATCCAGAGGTTCATTGCCGGAAGGACCGCCGAAGCGGGGCAGTTCGTCCCCCAGATTCAGCCAGTCAACGTGTCTGTCGAAGTAGGCATGGCCGCCGGGCTCCTTGCCGACAGGACCCCGGAAACTGGTCCGGGTGATATGGATTTCATCCGGCCAGCGGGGGCTCCGGAAAAAAAGCTGGGTACCACAGGTCTGGCAACGGGCCCGCTCGCCGGCTTCGGTGGAAGCATACCAGGTCAGTTGCTCTGTTCCCGCCAGCAGATGAAAGCGGTCGGCTTCGGAGCCGACCCAGGTGGTCACCGGCGCGCCGTGGATCTGTTTGCAGATATCGCAGTGGCAATGGGCTACCCACTTGACCGGCAGATCGACAGCAAACCGGATGACGCCGCAATAACAGGTCCCCCGGACTTGTGAGGCCGAACTCATGAGCCGGTATCCGGAAGCTGGAAGAAGTCTCTGGCATTGGCGGCAGTCGTGGCCGCCAGCTCTTCCAGGGTCTCGCCCCGGCAGTCGGCAATGACCTGGGCAATGTGCGGCAGGAAAGCCGGTTCATTGCGCCCGTCCTTTGGCTTGGGCTTCAGGTCCCGCGGCGTCAGCCAGGGGGCGTCAGTCTCGATGAGCAGCCGGTCATGGGGAATGCGTTTGACCGCTTCGCGCAGGTGCAGTCCCCGGCGCTCATCGCAGATCCAGCCGGTGATGCCGATATAAAGTCCCATGGCCACATAAATATCGAGTTCTTCGAGGCTGCCGGTAAAGCAATGGATCACCGCTTTGGGCAGGGATTGCCGGCTATCTGTGAGCATGGACACCATGGTTTCCGCGGCGTCCCGTTCATGAATGAACAGGGGCAGTTGCAGCCTGGATGCCAGTTGCAGGTGTTGATCGAAAACGGCGACCTGGATTTCCGGCGGCGAGAAGTTACGGTTGAAGTCGAGGCCGCATTCACCAATCGCGACCATCTTGTCTTCCCGGGAAAGCGTCTCGATGGCGGTGATGTCGTTATGGCCAAAATCACTGGCTTCATGGGGGTGACAGCCGCTGGTGGCGAACAGGCCCTCCTGGCCTTTGGCGTACTTGAGAGCTTCAATACTGGACGGGACGCTGGTGCCTGTCAGAACCATGCGGGTGACGCCGGCC
>JASBTO010000265.1 GCA_030148365.1 Kangiellaceae bacterium | reverse complement strand
GGATTCGTGTCCACCTACTGCATGGCCTGGGTCGGTCGCAATGTCGTCCAATCCCTGCGCGAGGCGCTGTTTCAGCAGTACTTGCACCTGCCTGCCAGTTTTCACGATCAGGAGTCTTCCGGCAGTCTGATTTCCGCGGTTACCTTCAATACCGAGCAGGTTGCCAAGGCCAGTACCGAAGCCATTGTCACCGGTATCCGCGCCGGCTCCTTTATTATCTTTGCCCTCGGCTCGATGTTTTTCATCAGTTGGAAGCTGACCCTGATTTTTCTGGTGATTGGCCCGGCAATCGCCGCCATCATCCGCATCAGCAGTCGCCGCTTCCGCAAGGTCAGTCGCAATATCCAGAGCTCCATGGGCGCCGTCACCCATGTGGTGGAGGAATCGGTCAAGGGCTACAAGGTTGTCAAGATGTTCGGCGGCCGGGAGTACGAGACCAACAAGTTTCACCATGTCGCCAAGCGCAATCGTCAGCAATCCATCAAGCTGGTCGCGAGCAAGGGCTTTGTTACGCCTTTCGTGCAATTGGTCGCCAGTTTCGGCTTCGCCGCCGTGCTTTTCTTTGGCGGCATGGAACTGGATCAGGGCGCCATTACTGCGGGCGAATTTATTACTTTTATCGGTTTTCTCGGCATGCTGCTCAAGCCCCTGAAAGATCTGACCAATATCAACAGCAGCATGCAGCAGGGCATTGCCGGCGCCCAGAGTATTTTTGAAATCCTCGACATGCGGCCGGAGCCGGATACCGGCCAGCAGGAACTGTCCCGGGCCGACGGCCATATCCGTTTCGAAGACGTCAGTTTCCATTATCCCGGCAGCGATCAGCGGGTACTCGACAATATCAACCTGGATATCCCGGCGGGCCGATCGCTGGCTTTGGTGGGCAGTTCCGGTAGCGGCAAGTCCACGCTGACGTCGCTGCTGCAACGCTTCTATGAGCCTGTTGAAGGTCGTATTCTGGTCGACGACACGGACATTGCCGATATCCGCTTGCGGTCTTACCGGAGCCAGATAGCCATCGTGTCCCAGCACGTCAATCTGTTCAACGACACTATCGCCCACAACATCGCCTACGGCCGCCTCGGGGAAGCGTCGGAAGAGGAAATTATCCGCGCGGCGAAACTTGCCCATGCCTGGGAATTTATCGAGAAGATGCCGGAGGGCCTCAATACCGAGGTCGGCGATGACGGGTTGCTGCTGTCCGGTGGCCAGCGCCAGCGTCTGGCAATTGCCCGCGCCATTCTCAAAGATGCGCCTATCCTGATCCTGGATGAAGCTACCTCGGCACTGGACACGGAGTCGGAGCGCAAAATCCAGAAGGCCCTTGAGTCGCTGATGAAGGACCGTACCACCATTGTCATTGCCCACCGGTTGTCGACCATCGAAAGCGCCGACAAGATCTGTGTGGTCAGCGGCGGACGGATTGTGGAAACCGGCAGCCATCAGGAGTTGCTCGAGAAAAATGGCGCCTATACTCACCTTTACCAACTGCAATTTGCCGAGTAGGGGCCGCAGGATTTGAGCTGGCTGGAAAAAAGCTGGTACCGGCGTCGCACCTGGCAATGGCTGCTGCTGCCCGTGCATTGGCTGTTGGCGCTGCTGGTCAGGGTACGCCGACAGGCCTATCGGCTGGGCCTGCTGAGTTCGGCGCGACCGAACTGTCCGGTCATTGTGGTGGGCAATATCAACGTGGGTGGTACCGGCAAGACGCCGTTCACCGAATGGCTGGTCCGCACCTGCCAGCAGGCCGGTTACCGACCGGGGGTGGTCAGCCGGGGGTATGGCGGCCAGTCATCCTCCTATCCGCGCCGGGTACACAAAGATGACGACCCCCATCAGGTCGGCGACGAGCCGCTGATGCTGGCCCGCAAGTTATCC
>JASBTO010000262.1 GCA_030148365.1 Kangiellaceae bacterium | reverse complement strand
CTTCATGGGCCCCGTCATCAATCGCAAGGCTGCTGAATCCCTGGTTGCGGCACAGGACTCGCTGCTCGAGCGCGGCGGCAAATCCCTGGTGCGCCTGTCGGTGCTGCGGGAAGGTACCGCGCTGCTGAGTCCGGGCCTCGTGGACGTCACGGAAGTGGAGCCCGCCGATGAAGAGTTTTTCGGTCCCCTGCTGCAACTGTACCGCTACCAAGACTTTGATGAGGCAATCGATGCGGCCAACAATACCCGCTATGGCCTCGCCGCCGGCCTGCTCAGCGATAGCCGGGAGCAATACGATCACTTCTATCGTCGCATTCGCGCCGGCATCGTCAACTGGAACAAGCAGTTGACCGGCGCCAGCAGTGCCGCGCCCTTTGGCGGCATCGGCGCGAGCGGCAACCATCGGCCCAGCGCCTTCTACGCAGCGGATTACTGTGCCTACCCCGTCGCGTCCATGGAAACCGGTACTTGCGACATGCCCGGCTCCCTGACCCCCGGGGTCAAGCTGTGAAGGCATTTGAAGTCAACTTTGACGGGCTGGTCGGGCCCACCCACAACTACGCCGGCCTGTCCCTCGGCAATGTCGCCTCCCTGAAAAATGTCAGTCAGGAGGCGCGTCCCAAAGAGGCTGCCCTGCAGGGTCTGGCGAAAATGAAGGCCCTGCATGATCTCGGCCTCAAACAAGGGGTTCTGGCGCCGCAGGAGCGGCCCGATCTGCACACTTTGCGCCGCCTCGGCTTTGGCGGTTCCGACGCCGAAGTTCTGGGCAAGGCAGCCAAACAGGCGCCCAAGGTGCTGGCCGCCTGCAGTTCGGCGTCCAGCATGTGGACCGCCAATGCCTGCACCATGGCGCCGAGCGCCGACAGCGCCGACGGCCGCGTGCATTTCACCCCGGCCAATCTCGCCAACAAGTTTCATCGCTCCATCGAATGGCCGACCACCGGTCGCATCCTCCAGGCCATGTTCAATAATCCGCGCCATTTTGTGCACCATGACGCCCTGCCGATGGGCGATCATTTCGGCGACGAAGGCGCCGCCAACCATACCCGCTTCTGCCGCGATTATGGCGACCCGGGGGTGCACCTGTTTGCCTATGGCAAACATGCTTTTGACGCCGGCAAGCCGGCGCCGAAAAAATTTCCCGCCAGGCAGACCTTCGAAGCGTCTGCGGCGGTTGCCCGGTTGCACCAGCTGTCCGATGCCAAAACCGTTTTCGCCCAGCAGAATCCGGCGGTCATCGATCAGGGGGTGTTCCACAATGACGTGATTGCCGTCGGCAACCGCAATGTGCTCTTTACTCACGAGCAAGCCTTCCTCAACCGGATGCAGGTCTACCGGGCGCTGGACGCGGCCTATGGCGACGGGGAGTTCCATGTGGTGGAAGTCGCGGACAGTGACGTGCCGGTCACCGATGCGGTCAGCTCCTATCTGTTCAACAGTCAGCTGGTCTCCCTGCCATCGGGAGATATGGCGATTATCGCGCCGGGAGAATGTGAGGCCACGGATTCCGTCAAACAATATCTGGACTGGCTGGTCGAGCAAGAGACGCCGATCAAGTCGGTGCAGATTTTTGATGTCAAACAAAGCATGCAAAATGGCGGCGGGCCCGCCTGTCTGCGCCAACGGGTCGTATTGACCGAACAGGAGCTGACGGCCATGAACCCCGGCGTACTCCTGTCAGACGCCCTGTTCGAGCAGCTCAATGGCTGGGTGAAGAGACATTATCGGGAAACCGTCACCGAGGCCGATCTCGCCGATCCGGCGTTGCTGTCAGAATCCCGCACCGCGCTCGATGAACTGACGACAATCCTGAAACTCGGCAGCGTTTATCCGTTTCAGCTTGACTGACATTTCCCGCTAAAAAAAATCCCCGGCCAGTGAGACTGCCGGGGAATTTTTGCAACCGGAATTCAGTCGCGGTTGACAATACGCCCCGCAATCCGCTCGGTCTTCACGCCACCACTGCCGGCGCTGTCGATAATCAGATCCTGCTCCAGATCGCTGGCGACGATATTGCCGGAACCGTCATCAATCCGGACGTTACCCCCGATTTTTCTGACTTCAAGGTTGCCGGAGCCATCGTCGATGTCGACGTTGCCCCGGACGTCAGAAATAGTCATGTTGCCTGAGCCATCATCAATGGTGAGATCGCCTGCGGCTTTCTCGAGGGTCAAATCACCGGAGCCGTCATCAATCCTGAGTTCGCCGCCGATATCTTGCAGGGTCAGGTGCCCGGAGCCATCGTCTATTTCAACATTGCCGCCGATGGCAGAAATCGACAGATTGCCGGAACCGTCATCTACCCACAGATCCCCCTTGATATCCGCAATTTCGGTATCACCGGAGCCATCGTCCACATCCAGATCCATACCCGCCGGCATGGTCACGATCAAATCTATCGTCGCCGACTCGACCCGGTCATTCAGGGACTTGAGCGCCCGGGTGAAAAAATTCCCCCGGTTGCCGTTATCAAACCGGCCATCCAGGGTGACTTTTGAGCCGCTCGAGGAGAAACCGAGCTTCATGGTCTCATCCATCCATTCCTGCGCGTCCGCATCGGAGTCCGCTTCGATGTTGATATGGGCCTGTACCCGGATGGTGTCGCCATCATCGCCTTTTACCTGCAAGGAGCCGGCGCCGGCGTCAATCATCAATTTCTTGAAATCCCCGGCTTCAAACTCCAGGTTCCTGTCCACCTCGAGCGCTGCCACCGGCCAGTGGAGCAAGCCCAGAGTCGCTACCAAAATCACTTTTCCTGCTTTCATGAAGTCCGCCTCAATTACGACCAGAGTCCATTAGGACGACCCGGGCCGGCAAATGGTTTAAATGGCGCCGGATTCACCCCGGCATAGCTGCCCTTTATAATCAATGAATGCCCAGATATAGCAAGCCCCATATATTCGGGATCGATGATGGCGCCTTTACGCCCGGCCAATCGGCGCCGGTACCGGTAATCGGCGTACTGATGGCGGGCAATGACCAGGTCGAAGCCGTGGCCCGGACCGGGTTTCCCCAGGATGGCGACCAGGCCACGGAATTTCTGGAGCAGTGGATACTGCACCTGCGTCTGTATCCGTCGTTACAGGCACTGTTGCTCGGTGGTATTACCATTGCCGGACTCGGCGTCATCGATCTTGTTTCCCTGTCCCGCGGACTGTCGCGTCCGGTGATCGCGATTACCCGCAAGCAACCTTCGGCCCGGAAACTGGAACATGCCCTCGATGCGGCCGATTTGGCCCGGCGCAAGACCATTACCCGTCGTGGGCCCCGGTACCAACCGGGATGGGAAGGCGTGTATCTGGCCTGCGCCGGTATCGGCCGGGAGGACGCCATACAATTGCTCAAACCCTGCTGCCAGAAATCCAGATTACCGGAGCCCCTGCGCCTCGCCCATCTGATTGGCCGGGCCTTACACGACGGCGAGTCCCGTGGCCGGGCCTGAAAAGCACGCCCGTAACTGGCGCCACAGCCATTTCCGCTTTTATGCGGAACTCAATGACTTCCTGGCGCCGGAGCGGCGTCACCGGGAATTCCGTTTTGCTTTTACCGGCACGCCGACCCTGCTCGATTCGGTGCAGGCTATCGGTGCTCCCCATACCGAAATTGATCTGTTGCTCCTGGATGGCCGCAGCGTCGACTTTGACAGCAAACTGCACGGTGGGGAACGGATTGCGGTCTACCCGGTTTTCGAACGCCTCGATATCAGCCCGCTGGTACGATTGCGACCGGCGCCCTTGCGTGACAGCCGTTTCATCCTTGATGTGCATCTCGGCACACTGACGCGCCGCCTTCGAATGCTCGGGTTTGATTGCCGCTATGAAACCAATCTCGCCGATCCCGAAATCATTGATATTGCCCTGGCCGAAGGCCGCATCATTCTCACCCGGGATCTGGGCATCCTCAAACAGCGCCGGGTTACCCACGGCTACTGGGTTCGCAATACGGAGCCGGAGGCACAGTTGCGAGAAATTCTTGAAGCTCTGGATCTGTGGCGCCAGTGCGAACCGCTCAGTCGCTGCATCCGGTGTAACGGGACCCTGCAGAAGACCACCCGTGCCAAGGTCGAAAACGAGCTTGCCCCGGAAACCCTCGACTGCTTTGTGGACTTCTGGCGCTGCCAGACCTGCGGCAAGATTTACTGGCAGGGCTCTCATCACGGCCGCATGCTGAAAAAAATAAACGACCTCGGGATAGCCAACCGACGTTCGTGATCAACGCCGAGCCATTTCTGAAGCGGGAGTCACGCCGCCATTGATAGACGCCGGCCTGTTTGTCTGACAAACATTGAACAATGATCCGGAACAATGAATATGAAGGCTGCCCCGGGAGCGCGTTGACTAGTTGCCCAGGTGGCCGTTATTGATTTGATTACTGGGCTTCATCTTGCCCGTTTCGATCCATTGCTCGTTGACCGCCCGCCGCAGCAGGTTCAAGAATTCGTCGGCGTCAAGCTGACCATAGCGGCTGGCAAGCATTCGTTTTTCTTCTACTGAAAGAAGATCCGGAGCAACACTGATATTGTTGAAGAGGCCGGTATTATTGTCGCCATTGGCGATTAATCCCCCGGCAATTTTCATTTTGCCGCGTTGGTGGCCGACGGTCGTTCGCAATCCCGTATCGCGGGCCGGTGCTGACAGGAACAAAAGCACACTTTCGCCCACACGGTAGCGCGGCCAATTGACGGGCGTGGTTCGGAGATCCAGATTTCCGGTCGCCGTTTTTCGGGGTTCCTGCAAACCATACTGACGAAAAAATACGGTTTCACCATGATTATCACCCCGGATATTTTCCCTTAACCTGAGGGTTATTTCCGTGTAGGGCACCCTTTTGTCATCGACGCCGTCCCGAACGCTTTCGACCTCACCGACCACGATATCCCGGGAAGATTTGACCAAGTCAATCAGGTTACCCCGGTTGCTCCCGACGGCATGCACCATGGGTGGAACCAGAATTGCGGCGATCAGAAAAAACAGGGTCAGGGCGCTGAGGAGTATCACGACCGAGCGTTTACCCCAACTGGACTGGGGCGGGTGCTGAGCCAGGCGCTCTCCGGGACCGGAACGGGGCATAGATTTTTTCCTTGGCCAATCGCGGAGACTTCCGCGCGCAACAAAACGTCTGCACAGATTAAAAAGTTGGCTCCGGGTATACAATCGGGGAATCCCTGATATTGGAAAATGACAGGGTCGGCGCCGGGTATGGTTGCACCAGCCCTGTCCGGGGCGTCAGTGAGCCAGAGCTTGTTCATCCATCGGTAACCAGGCTTCTATGCGGCAACCCTGACCGGGCGCCGAGTCAATGTCGAGTTCGCCGCCGAGGTGCTGCACCCGCTCACGCATACCCAGCAAGCCCAGATGATGCCCTTCGGCCGCCGACGCCAGCACCGAGTCCGGATCAAAACCGCCACCGTCATCAGTAATACATACCCGGATGCGACCTTCGCCGATTTCCAGATTGATCTCGACGGTTCGGGCGGATGCATGGCGCAGGATATTGTTGACCGACTCCTGGATGATGCGGAAGATGACAATTTCCAGGTCCGCGTGCAACCGCGCAAGCTCCGGAGATACCGCCAGTTGAATGGCGACCTCCGAGCGTCCCGCCAGGGCCGTAATGTAGCCCCTGAGCGCTTCCTCCAGCCCCAGTTCGTCCAGCAGCGGCGGACGCAAATCAAGGGACATGGCCCGGACCTGGCCAATCAGAGTATCCACCAGTTGCACCGTGTTTTCGATGCGGGCCTTTTGCGCTTCGATATCCGGGCCGCGTGACACAAGTTGCAAATTTATCTTTGCCGCCGTCAGGGCCTGACCAAACTCGTCATGGAGTTCCCGGGCGATAAACTTCCGCTCCTGCTCCTTGGCCGCTTCCAGTCTGCCCGTCAGGTTGCGCAGATTCGCGTAGGCCGTGCGTAACGCTTCCCGGCTGCTTTGCACTTCAACCAGCGCCTTTTCCCGAGCGGTTTTCAGGGCCAGCAGTTCCCGGTTACGGCGCTTGAGGACCGAAGTCCGCCGCTTATACAGGCCAAATACTATCGCCAGAAACAGCAGGACCAGCAGCGCCCGGAACCAGTTCGTCATCCAGAATGGCGGCACCACGGTAATGCGGATTGTCGGCGTCTGGCTCCAGGCACCGAGGCTGTCGCGGCCCCGGGCGGTGAACCGGTAGGTCCCCGGCGCCAGACTGGTAAAGGTCACTTCCCGCCGGCTACCGATAGACAACCAGTTGTCGGAAAGGCCCTGCAATTGGTAATCATATTCGTGAGGCTGCTCCGAGTAATCGATAACCGCAAACTCGAAGGACAGGATTTCACCAAACGGCGATTCCAGATCCGCCTCCTCCTGTGGCAGCGGATACTCGCGGCCGCCCGGCCCCAGACTGCGTATGGCCGTCAGGCGCACCGGAAATGGTGTTTGCTCGGGGAAAGTCTGTCCCGCCTTCAGCGCCACCACGCCATCGATGCTGCCCAGCAAAATGTTGCTTCCCACCGCTGTGGCGCTGCCCTGGTTGAAGTGACTGACCGGCAGTCCGTTGGCCGCGACAAAATTGGCAAAGTTTTCCTGCGCGGGCAGGAACCGGGTCAGGCCATTGCGGGTACCAATCCAGAGGCTGTCATCCGTGTCGGCGGTAATCATGGTGATATTGTCGTCGATTAACCCCTCGGGTATGCCCCAGTGACGAAAGGCTATCCGGTCATCCGCATCCACGACTGCCTGGTTCAGACCGCCACCCGCGGTTCCCACCCAGACCCGCCCCTGCCGATCCTCGAACAGAGAACTTACGTAGTGATGCCCGAGGCTGCCGGGATTGTCCGGTTCCGGCTTCAGTCGTTGGCATTGCCACTGCCAGGTATCGCAGTAATTGAGGCCGTTCGAGCGGGTGCCGACCCAGATATGGTCGGTGTCTGCGAGCAGCAAGGTGGAAATGTAGTCACCACTGAGGCTGGCAGGATCATCGGGATCATGGCGATAGGCGCGGAAACTGTCGGTGCCGGGCGCAAGTGCGAACAGTCCGCTGCCCCCCACTCCCGCCCAGACCACGCCGTCCGGACTGACCCTGATCACATTGACGTAACCGGGGCCAAGACTCGCAGGATCGGCCGGCTTGTGGCCATGAAACTTCATTGACTCGCCCTCGGCCGACAACTGCCAGACGCCACGGGTCGTCCCGGCCCAGAGGGTGCCGTCCGGAGCCGCCGCCAGACTGAGGATCGCTTCGGTCCATTCGATCGGCAAATCCGAGGTCACCCGCTTGAGAACCCGTCCGTCCGGTACTGACAGCAAGTGCAATCCGCCGCCAAAGGTTCCCACCCAGGCGGTATTCTGCCCGGGTCCCGGCAAAAGCGCGGTAACTGTCGAGTTGGACAGGCCATTGTCCATACCGGTCTGACCCAGCAACCGAAACCGCCCGGCTCCCGGATGTGTCATGGCGACGCCACTTCCCCAGCTTCCCACAAACAGCCGATCCATGGTGTCCAGTTCCACCGCCATTACCCGATCATCGGGCAAACTGCCGGGCACCTCCGCATCCTGCTGGATATGGCGAAGTTGTTGTGTGTCCGGGTCAATCCGGATCAGGCCGCCCCCGAAGGTGCCCGCCCAGAGCTGGCCCCGGGAGTCAAACTTGAGACTGATCACGCCGGTCCTGTCGCCAATCTGCAGAGGCACCAGTTCAAAACGGGACCGGGTTTCATCTATCCGGATCAGGCCGTGGCGGGTCCCGACCCACAAGGATCCGTCCGGACCTTCCGCCAGCGAAGCCACCTCATTATGACGATCTTCGCTACCGGTCAAGGCGCGCAAATCATAACTGGTAAAGGTCTCGGAGCCCGAATCCCGGCGGTTCAGCCCACCGCCAATCGTGCCAATCCAGAGCACGCCCTGTCGGTCAATCAACAGAGGATAGATATAGTCATTCGACAGGGAGCCCGGCTCCTCCGGATCATGCAGGAAACGTTCGAAGTGGCCCGTCGCCGGGTCCATCCGGTTCAGGCCAATTTGCGTTGCCACCCACAATTTGCCTTCGTCGTCCTCAACGACATCATAGACACTGTCGTAGCTGAGGGACCCGGGATTGGCGGAGTCATGGCGGTAGTGAAGAAATTTCCCTGTTTCCGGGTCCAGCAGGTTCAGTCCGCCGGTATTGGTGCTGACCCAGATGCGCCCGGACCGGTCTTCATTGACCATCCGGATATCATTGTCCGACAGGGACCAGGGATTTTCGACATCGTGGATATATTTTCTGGCGGTATAACCGTCGTAGCGAAACAGACCTTCCCGGGTGGAGACCCAAAGGAAGCCGCCGGAGTCCAACAGGATGTGGGTGGTAACTTCGGCGTTGAGCCCGCGATGCTGGCCGAGCCGCTGGAACTGCAGTGGTGGCTCCTCGGCATTGTCCGCCTCGGCAGCCAGAGCCGGCAGGCCCGGGAATCCGAGCAACAACGCCAGAAAACCGGCACACCAAAAGGTCCGGACTTTCGCACGGTCTGCATCACTCCCTTGACGATTCACGATCAGAACTTGCCCGCCTGTTTCAGGACCTGCCAACGAGTATAGCGAGTTCGGGCCTCGGGGATAAGCGACCGCGCCACTTCAAGGACTCAATGACCGCGCCCGACCGACTGCCGGTGGGACCGGCGCGGACCCGCTTTTCTGGACCGGCAAAGACTGGTAGGCTCTAGCGCATCCCGATCAGAAGAATCCCGTCCCTATGTCCCTGAGTACCAAAATTCTTGTCTTCATGCTGGCCGGCCTGGTGGTCGGTACTTTTTTACAATGGTTGCCCGAGTCGGAATTCGTCAATGACTATTTGATCGATGGTTTGTTCGGCATCGTCGGTACCCTGTTTATCAAGGCGCTGAAAATGCTGATGGTGCCGCTGGTGCTGGTTTCCCTGATCGTCGGCACCAGTTCCCTCACCGACCCGAGCAAACTGGGCCGGCTGAGCATCAAGACTCTGGGACTCTATCTCGCCACCACGGCCATTGCCATCTCGGCGGCGCTGGCTTTGGCGCTGGTTTTCAAACCCGGCAGCGGCCTGGATCTTTCCGAGGCAACTTTTACGCCTGCGGAAAAACCGCCACTTTCGGAAATTATTACCAATCTGGTACCGGAAAACCCGATTCTGGCAATGGCCGAAGCCAACATGCTGCAGATCATCATGTTCGCCGTCCTGTTCGGCTATGCAATCACCCGCGCCGGCCAACCGGGCGTACGCATCGGCAAGTTTTTCAGTGACGTCAACGAAGTGATCATGAAACTGGTCATGGTGATTATGCGCCTGGCGCCCTACGGGGTCTTCTGCCTGATTGCCAAGGTATTCGCGACCTTCCCCTTTGATGAGCTAATCCAGTCGCTGGGCGGGTATTTTCTACTCGTTATCGGCGTGCTGCTGCTCCACGGTCTGGTGACCTACCCGGTCTTGCTGAAGCTGTTGGGCGGTCTCAACCCGGTGACCTTCCTGAAAAAGATGTGGGCGACCCAGGTCTTTGCCTTCAGCACCTCCAGCAGCAACGCGACCTTGCCGGTGACTCTGCGAACGGTTGAAAAGCGGCTGGGAGTCGATAACAGTGTCGCCTCCTTCACGATTCCCCTCGGCGCCACCATCAACATGGACGGCACGGCCATCATGCAGGGCATCGCGACGATTTTTATCGCCCAGGCCTACAGTGTCGATTTGACCATGGCCCAGTTGCTGACCGTGGTGCTGACCGCGACTCTGGCGTCCATCGGCACTGCCGGGGTGCCCAGTGTCGGTCTGATCATGCTGGCCGGCGTCCTTGCCCAGGTCGGCCTGCCCGTCGAGGCCATCGGCTTCATATTGGGTATTGATCGCCTGCTCGACATGACCCGGACCGCCGTCAATATTACCGGCGATGCCGCGGTCACCTGTATCGTCGGCAAGAGCGAAGGCGCGCTGGATTATGAAACATTCAATGATCCGGATGCGGGCATGATTGAAGAGTCGACCTGAGAGATAGCCCGCCGACGGCGGCGCAGTTAGTCTGCGCCGCTGATTTTCAGTTCCGGCAGCTCTTCCGGCAACTCAAATCCGAAAATCGCCGCATAAAACTGCAACTCTGCTTCCAGCGCCCGCTGGATATTTTCCTTGCGTCGAAAACCATGCTGCTCGTTGGCAAAAGTCACATAGGCATGGGGCAAACCTTTGTCCTCGAGTGCGGCTACCATGGCTTCCGCCTGGCCCGGGGGTACGACCTTGTCTTCCAGCCCCTGCACGAGCAGGACCGGGCAGGACAGCAAGTGGGTGTGATGGATCGGTGAGCGGGCCTGATACAGTTCCTGATCTTCGGGTAAGGTGCCGATCAGACTGTCAAGATAACGGGCCTCGAACTTGTGGCTGTCGCTGGCCAGTAATTCGAGATCGGCGACGCCGTAGCGGCTGCAACCGACGGCAAATACATCGGTAAAGGTAAGCGCGCACAAAGTGGTGTAACCGCCGGCGCTGCCACCCCGGATCGCCAGACGCTTGCCATCCACCAGATTCTTGCCTGCCAGGAATTGCGCCGCGGCGACACAATCGTCCACGTCGTAAATTCCCCACTGGCCTTGCAAGCGTTGCCGGTAAGCTCTCCCGTAACCGCTGCTGCCCCGGTAATTGACGTCCACAACGGCAAAGCCGCGGCTGGTCCAGAACTGGGTCGCCTGGCTGAAACTGTTGTCCGCCGCCGATGTAGGGCCGCCATGACTCATGACGACAAGCGGTGGCAACTCATCTTCAGGCCCGCAGTAATCCGCATTCAGCGGCGGATAATAATAGGCATGGGCCTGGTCATCATTGGTGGTCGGAAAGCTGAAATGCCGGCCGGTGGAAATCTCGTCCGGAGACAGCAGATCCGGATTGTCATTGGACAATTGGGTGCCTGTCAGATTGTGCAGATCGAAACGGATAACGGCCATGCCCTGTGTGGGCGATGCCGCGCCGAATATCAGCTCATGGTCGTGGTAGAACAAATGGCCGGAAAAATGATTCCAGGGCAGATCCAGGGTTTCCAGATGACCGTTGGCGGTTTCCACCAGATACAGATGTTGCTCCCCGTTCGAAGTGCCGAGGATCAGGATCCGGTCCTGATCGGCAAAGGTATAGGTGTTGGTACCAAAGACCCACTGCGGCAAGCCGAAATCGATGGCCATTGGGGTCAGGGCATTGAGCATACCGTCATCCAGGGAGTAGAGATTCCACCAACCGCTGCGATCAGAGACAAAGTGCAGAATGCCAGACGGACTCCAGGACGGCTGGTAAATGGACTGGGGCTTGTTACCCCCAAACAGACAAGTGGCCGGTTCGCCGGAGCTGAGATCGAGTTGCCAGAGTTGCGTCGCATCCCAGGGCATGTGGGGTTGATCCCAGGAGATCCAGACCAACTTTTTGCCGTCCGGACTAATCCTCGGGTCGGCATAGAAATCGAAACCGCTGTGCACGACACTGACATCCGGAGCGCCCTGCAGGGCAATGCGAATAAGGTCGTTGTGAACCTCGCCGTCCGCCTCATGCCGTTCCCGCACGCAAACCATATAGCTGCCACACGGCGAGACGTCGCCATCACAGTAGCGAAGACCCATGACAGTTTCAGGCTCGGGTGTCAGCGCGACCGGCGGCTTGTCCGGTGACTGGCGGTAAATGCGCTGATCGGCATCGTTGGCGAAAAAAACCTCCCCGCCGTGTACCCAAAAATCGGCGCCGGCATATTCATGCACACGGGATCGGACCGAGTAACCTTCCGGCGTAATATCCTCCGCTTCTCCGTCCGGCGCGCTGCGAACAATCACGCCTCTGCCGCCTTCATCCGGACGACTTTCCAGCCAGTAGGCTGTGCCCTCTTCCTGCCGGATTTGTCCAAGCCGGGTTCCCTGGCTGGCGACATTGTCCGCGGACAAGGGTGATTCCCAGGTTCCGTAAGGCGCAATCTGTTTTTGATTCTGGCTCATAATCTGTCCTTGTTATTTTTCAACTTTAATCATTCGCCGGCAGGCGAAACCTGAAGATGCCGTCGCTGACCTGCTGATCCCGGGTCATGCCGCCAACCAGAAAATAGTCATCAGTCACCTTGACCAGACCCCGGAGATCCATCACGCCGGTTTCGAGAAGCCCCAGCACGCGCCAACGCCCGGAATCAAAATCGTAGCTCATGATTTCCTGCGCCGGCTGACTCGGGGCGCCGTTATAACCAATACCATTATAGTTGTAGGGATTGTTGCTGCCGCCGGCAAGGATCAGCCGGCGGTCGTTCCGGTCCACCGTGGCGCCCGCCCGGTACAGGGGCTGGCCGGGGTGGTCCGGCAGTTGCTGCCAGTCGATCCGTGCCGGGTTGTCTGCATCGATGGTGCCTGTCCAGAACTGGGCAATGGCGCCGAACTGACGCCTGCCTTCGACCTGGCCGGTGACCGCTACGCCATCGACAAGGAGCAGGCTGCGACCGTAAATGGCGCCTGCATGGCCGAACACCGGAGTGCCCGGAAACGGCGTTGCCTGCATCCACCTTTGATCCCGGGTGTCATAGACCTGAACGTTACGGACATTGCCCTGATCGTGCCAACCGCCAAGCAAATAGATGTAGCGATCCCGGTAGGTCAGCGCGACGGAATCATCGACGGCTGTCGGCATGTCCGCCTGGCGGGTAAAGATTTCATTGAAGGGATCAAACTTCCAGACTTCCGCCAGTGACTTTTCGGTTCCGTCTTCCGCGACGGTATAGCCCCCGAAAATATAGATGTCACCCCCGGCGACCGCCGCGGTGCTCGCCAGGCGGCCGATGCCCGGTACCGGGGCCAGGGTCTCGGCTTTACCAGAATCCGGATCGACACGGAAAGCGACGTTGGAAACCTGTTGCCACCCTTTGCCCTTGCCAAGGCCGTTGAAGCTGAAGATAGCCCAACCGTCATCCTGCTCGATGGCGGCCACCGCGTTATTGGTAATCGGCGCGGGCAAGGTCCCGGCCCGGTCGTTGGTGACGACGGGGGCAGTGCCGCAGGCAATCAGAAAAAAACAAGCCTGGATGATAAAGGCAATTCGAAGCATGGGAATATCCTGTTCCTTGCGTGTGGATGTCAGCAATTTAGCGGATGCGAATATGGTAAACCGCTTCTGCCAGTGCGACCAGACCCAACTCCCGCCAGCGGGGATCTATTGCGGAAAGTTTCTCACGGCCAAGTAACTTTATATCACCGCCGGCGTAAAGTTTCCTTACCTCCTCTTCCATAACGGCGAACGGCGGGCCTGACATCTGCTCCTGCCGGTACTCGAAAGTGACCAGCAGTATCTCCAAAGGGCGAGGCAAAATACGCAGCAGATGTGCGACATAGCGTCTGCGGCTGGAGACGTCCAGCGCGACCAACGCCGCCCGGTCAAAGACCCGATGGCAGTCCGCGAGTTGCGCGCTTGTCAGATTGAAGAAATCGCCGAGCAGAATCTGCTGACGGCGACTACTGAAGGATTCGAACTGGCCGACAGTCACTCTGTCGGGCCGCAGTTCCTGTTCGGAAAAATACTGCCTGACTGCCAGCTCGTTGAATTCCACACCAATGACGGGATTGCCGCGCGCAGCCAGCCAGGCCAGATCCAGGCTTTTTCCGCAGAGCGGCAGAAAAACCGGCGCGCCGACCGGAAACAGTCTGTCAGCGTGATGGAGCAGGTGCGAATTGACCTGCTCCTGATGAAAGCCAATCTGGCCCCGGGACCAGCGCCTTTGCCAGAAGTCCCGGTCCATTGTCTACTTGTAAAGTCCCGGATTACTTCCGCGCTGCCACCACTTCATCAACAGGCGATCAGCGCCCTCCTGAAGACTGATGGACAGGCGCTCGGTCAACGGCTTCCTGATGTCATATTTGACCCCGAATATCTCGGCGTTTTCACTGGCCTTGAGCAGAAAATCATCGCTGGTCTGGATCTTGTCGACCAGCCCCCGTGACTGCGCCTGGACGCCGTACCAGTGCTCGCCCGTGGCGACGCTTTCGACATCCAGCTGGGGCCGGTTCTCACGGATAAATGCTTTGAACAGATCGTGGGTTTCGTCGAGCTCTTCCCGGAATTTTTGCCGTGCGCGAGGAGAGTTTTCGCCGAACATGGTCAGGGTTCTTTTGTATTCGCCAGCCGTGTGCAGTTCATAGTCAACATTGGCTTTGTTCAGGAGACGGTGGAAGTTGGGAACCTCGGCAACCACGCCAATGGAACCGAGTACCGCAAAAGGCGCGGCCAGAATTTCATCGGCCACACAGGCCATCATGTAGCCGCCGCTGGCAGCTACCTCATCGACGGCGATGGTCAGTTTCAGGCCATGTTGTTTGAGCCGACGTAACTGGGATGCCGCAAGGCCATAGGTATGCACCATGCCGCCCGGACTCTCCAGCCGCACAAGAACTTCGTCACCCTTGCGGGATGCGGCAATAATCGCGGTAATTTCCTCGCGCATTGATTCGACTTCGCTGGCTTTTACATCACCGTCGAAATCGAGAACGTAAATACGCCTGGATGGCTGCTCGCCATGCCCATCGGCGGCGGACTGATCGGCCGGCGTGCTTTCGGATTCGCTTTTTTCCGCCTTGGCTGCAACGTCCGGCGGCGCTTTTTTCAACGCGGCTTTGCGGCGTTTCTGCTCGGCCTTTTCCTGTTGCTTTTCCTGCTTGTGGAAGTGCTTGTATTCCGCCTTGTTCATCACTTCATGATGAATGGCATTGGCCAGAGACTTGATGTCATCACCAATATTGGTGATTTGTATCTCGCCCTTGCCGGGTGCGTGACGTTTGTGTTTGGCGCTGACCAGCGCGCCGACAATAATCAGCAGGCCGGCCACGATAGTGACGGTTTTGGCCAAAAACAGGCCGTATTCGGTTAAAAACTCCAATCAGGTTCTCCTGGATACTCTGGGAATCGCAATTTTCTGGTGCACAAGTAAAAAAGCCCCCGAAATCGGGGGCCTTGCAGTCTAGTCGATCCCCTATCAGGGTTCAACGAGATCCGGGTCCACCACCAGGCTCGTACCGCCGCTCGCGGCGAAGGTCGCAATCTGGGTCTGGATGGCGGTTGTCACCTCCAGGAACTCCGTCGGGCCATTTTCGCCGGCCGGACTGATCGGTGTGCCGTGGTTACCCATCGTGTACTTGACGAAAGCCCGCAAGCCGGCTGCGTCCATGACTGACTCGGTGTAGGTGGTCAGATCCAGAACCCGCGCAAACGGTTCGGTGCCGGCCAGAGGCGCACCGGGAACCGAATTGGGGATGGTCGCGTCATTCTTGATCTGGAGTGCCAGGGTCGGAATGTTGGCAGCCACAGCAACATCCGCGTGGCTGATCGGATCACCTGCGTCAATAACGGTCTGGGCAGCAAACAGGAAGGCTTCGAAGTCCGGAGTTCCCGGCAACACACCTTCCGCTTCCAGGCCAGCGCGCACAATCGGGCCGAAAGACTCGGAGGCATTGATCATTTTGGCAATACCGCCGCTGGGGATGGCCAGGTTCGCGGTCTGTGCAAGGTCGGAATAGGCAATATAATTGGACCCTGTCATGGCGCCAAGAGAATGCCCCATGAAATGCACCTGGGCGGGATTGAAATCCGGTGCCGTGTCGCCATCGATGTCCATGAAAGGAATGGCTTTTTCCAGTGCCAGCAAGTCCATGGACGCTTCACGCAGATTATCCCGTGACACGACCAGATTGGTCAGGTTGATGAAGTGAGCGCCGGAAGCATCTGCCATCCCGTCAGGGCCGGGTGCGCGGGTTGCGTTATCAGCGAAATCGACGCCGAAAGTCCGCTCGTGCAGGCTACTGCTGTCATAGCCCTCGAAGATGCCAATCGCGCCCGCGCTCGCGGCCTGCAAGCCCAGGTGAACGGGGTTGTTGGCGTCAATACCGTGCAGAGGCATGTCCATTGAAACGACCGCAATACAGGCAGCCGCCATCGCGTCAGCAATGCCCAGCATCTGGGTGCGGTTACCGGTGATGCCGTGCTGGAAAATCATGACGCTCCAGGGCTTCGGGCAGGAGACCGTATCGACGGGCGTGGACACCATCAAGGGTATTGTCTGATCGCTCTTTTTCTCCGGCAACTTGTTGGCGTAGGTCAGATTGCCGCCCGCCAGGGGGTTGGGCACCAACATGGTCGGATCCGCCGGATTCGGCACCATTGACGCTGCCACCCAGTGCTCGTTGAGAATCGCCGTCGGATTCATTGCCGAAGGCGCGCTCAGAAAATAGGGAATGGTGATGTTGCCTTTATGCAGATTAGCCGCACCGAGGCCTGTGAAAGGCGCGGTGGTGGTAAACAGGCTGGAGAAACTGGTGGCCGGCGGCGCGCCCAGGGAAAAAGGCAGGTCGATGTAGAACTGCTTGGCGGCCGTCATGACCTCGCCAATGGATTGCACCGTAAACTGATAGGACAGCGCGACATCCTCTGCCGCAATGCCGGCATCGCCGGCCGCCGC
>JASBTO010000260.1 GCA_030148365.1 Kangiellaceae bacterium | reverse complement strand
TCTCGGTGATGAGCGCCGCACAGACGACGGCAAACTGAAGGGCAATCTGGCTGCCGTCCAGATGGGCCTGATTTACGTCAATCCGGAAGGACCTGGCGGTAATTCAGATCCGCTCGCGGCCGCCGAGGACATGCGACTTTCATTCGGCCAAATGGCCATGAATGATGAAGAAATTGTTGCTCTGGTGGCCGGTGGCCACACGCTCGGCAAAGCCCACGGCGCCAAAAACCCGGCCGAGTGCATCAATGCGGAACCCGCTGCGGCGCCCCTTGAGGAGCAGGGTTTTGGCTGGACCAACACCTGTGGCAGGGGCAGCGCGGCCGATGCCACCACCAGTGGCCTCGAAGGCGCCTGGACACAGACCCCGACGGCCTGGTCGACACTTTATCTGGCAAACCTGATGCAGTTCGAATGGCAACAAACCAAAAGCCCCGCCGGTGCGACTCAGTGGATCCCGACCGATCCGAACGCCGCGAACGCGGTACCCGACGCCCATGATCCCGAAAAACGCCATGCGCCTATCATGTTCACCACGGATCTGGCACTGAAAAAAGACCCGGAATTTCGCAAAATAACCGAGCGCTTTCTGAAAAATCCCAAGGCGTTTGACCAGGCCTTCGGCAAAGCATGGTTCAAGTTGACACACCGGGATATGGGTCCCCGCGCCCGCTATCTGGGCGCCGAAGTCCCCAGTGAAGAATTGCTCTGGCAGGACCCGATATCCGCGGTCGATTATGAGTTGATCGACCAGCAAGATATCGCCTTGCTCAAAGATCGTATCCTTGATTCGGATCTGTCTCCGTCGGATCTGATTAAAACGGCCTGGGCATCAGCCGCATCCTACCGCGGCACCGATATGCGCGGCGGAACCGATGGCGCCCGGGTGCGACTGGCGCCCCAAAAAGACTGGCAGGTCAACGACCCGCAAGCATTGCAAAAAACGCTGAAGACACTGGAAAAAATCCGCAATGACTTTAACAAGTCACTGGCTGACGGCAAAAAGGTTTCCCTTGCTGATGTCATTGTCCTCGGGGGGGCTGTTGCTGTGGAGCAAGCCGCCAAAGAGGCCGGGCACAACGTGCAGGTCGCCTTTACGCCCGGCCGCAATGACGCGACCGAAAAGCAGACTGACGCAAAATCCTTCGCCGTCCTGGAGCCCAAAGCCGATGCGTTCCGGAACTACTTTAGTCCGGACAGCCACTACGCGCCGGCTGAAGCCATGGTTGATCGCGCCAGCCTGCTGGACTTGACGGTTCCGGAAATGACCGCGCTACTCGGCGGCATGCGGGTGCTGAACGTCAATACCGGTGGCGTCAGGCATGGGGTTTTCACCGACAAGCCCGGCCAATTGAGCAATGACTTTTTCGTCAATTTGCTGGATATGTCCACCCAATGGCGCAAGTCTGACGAGGACGGAGTCTACAACGGCTATGATCGCTCCACGGGCAATATGAAGTGGACCGCCACTCCCGTCGATCTGATTTTCGGCTCCAATTCCGAGCTCAGGGCCGTCGCTGAAGTGTATGCCGCCAATGATGGTGAGCAGAAACTCGTCAATGACTTCGTGAAAGCCTGGAACAAAGTCATGAACGCCGGTCGGTTTGATATCTAAACGGTAAAAAAAATCGGCGCAAGGGTTGACGCTGTCCACCCTTGCGTCTTTTTTATGCCTCCCGGATAGGTTAAATTTCCCACCCCGTCCAACACCAACCGACATGCGCGGTCAGTATTTAGTTATCTCAGTGTGAAAGAGCAGGCCTTTACCCTCATTTGCACAGCGGCCATGTTTCGTTCAACAATGAAACCTGTTTTACTGTTCGCCAGCACCAGGGAGAAAACCGCACATGGATTTCATCGGACCGCTACAGGAAAAACTTCACAGCATGGGCGTCGGCTTTGTGAAAGCTTTGCCCCTTATCCTGATCGCGATCATCGTACTGTTCGTCACCTGGCTACTGACCAAGCTGGCCTCCCGGTTGTTGCGTGCTTCGTTGTCAAAATCCGGCATTCGCACTTCCCTGAAAGAGTTGTTCGACACCCTCCTCGGCGTTGCCATCTGGATCTTCGGCATCATGGTCGCCATTACTATCATCTTTCCGAGCCTGACACCCGGTAAACTGGTTGCGGCCGTCGGCCTTGGCTCGGTGGCTGTTGGTCTCGCCTTCAAGGACATTTTTGAAAACTTTTTCGCCGGAATCCTCATCATGTTGCGGGAGCCGATGCGCATCGGTGACTTTATCGAATGCGAAGGCGTCGAAGGCAAAGTAGAAAGAATCTCCTTGCGGGAATCCTATATCCGCAAAACCGACGACCAACTGGTACTGGTGCCCAACAGCTATCTCTTCAATAACCCGGTCTACATCCGCACCGACAGGCAGAAACGGCGATTCGAGATTATCGTCGGCATTGCCTATGGGGAAAACGTCGATGAATCCAGGCAAATCATTCACGATGCCGTAGCCGAACTCGATATCGTCAACACTGATCGCGGCGTCGGCGTGTTTGCCCGGGAATTCAACTCCTCATCGATCGACTTCACGGTGCGCTGGTGGGCGAACTCCAAGCCCATTGACATGCATGAAAGCCGGGACAAAGTCGTGGCGGCCATCAAGCAGGCGCTTGATGAAGCCGGCATTGAGATCCCCTTCCCCTATCGTACGCTGACTTTCCCTGAGCCCCTGGTCCTGCAACAAGAAAATCCAGAGTGAGGGGCGCCAGGCGCCCCCGGGAAATCCGGGACCGTAACTCTATCTCCGTAAATGATAAATAAGTTCAGGAATTCCGAAAACGGTTCCAAAACTGTCTCCGAATGCGATCAGTTCCGCTGCCCAAATCCCACTGTCAAAAACTTTTACACCTGCAGCGGGTTAGCGGGAAGCAAATAGTTTTTTGAAAAAACTGAAAAAAACCAATGGCGGTCAGCAACCGTCCTCGGTGTGACATCAAGTTCAAATCATATTCTGTCAATTTTTTTTACAGCTAGCTGCGCCCTTACCGGAAGCCTCGCCTGAATCTTAAAAAAAATAACCGGGTTTTAAAGACTTATCGACCGAGGTACAAATCTTGCCTGCCAACTGGCAGGTTACGGATACTTTGATTTCCGATTGCGGAGATGAAGGGCGACTTGCAACCAGGATCCCCATTCATCCGCAGCATCCTTTCCGGTGCCCCTTGTATCGGCACACCGTTTCGGCGCAGCCAGGCAAGGCTATGCGTTCTCGAACGGTCCATCTCGTCAGCGCAGATTTGGAGTTCCGTAATAGCGCGCCGGGTTCGCTCGGACCTCACACCGGCAGTAGAAAAACCTCCACTAATTGCCCTTGGCCCCTCAAGCCCGGTTCACTCCTGAGCGCAGGATTTTGCCGATGGCTCCCTGTATCAGGAGCCTTAAATATTTCGAATTGAACTGAACTTGGAGGCTCACATGATGTGTAAATGGAAAGTTCTGAAAACGCGTCGAGGGGACAGATCCCGATTACGACAACTCCTGGCCGGCGTCCTGCTGTTGGCCGGATTCTCCGGAGCCGGCGCCTGGGCAGCGGATCCGGTACCCGGATTCACCGGTCCGGACCCCGACAATGCCTTTAATTTTGATCTGGAAGGCTGCCGGTTGGATCAGTCCACGGAAACTACCTACGATCCGACAGCCCTGCCCCCGGTGCTTGTCTGCGACAGTCTCGCCAGTTGGCCGACCGGTGGAGATGCCTACACAGACGGCAACCTCGGCATGCAGTGGAACGAGCTGGATCTGGTACCCCACCGTTTCGGCAGTGACAGTAGCGGCCTTGCGGCAGCCTCGCAAACCTTCCAGGTAATAGTCGGTGCCGATAACCTGGTCGATGATAATCCGGCCGATCTGGCAATCGGCTATGATCGGGTGGTCAATTTCGTGTTCAATGACGCCTTGTCGACGGGCACGCCGGCAGACTGCCAGCTGACCCTGATTGGTGGCAACTCGTTTGGCGACTTCGGCCTTGGAGGCTCCATCGAGCAGGTGGTGCAGGTTCTGGAAATCACCCAGACGGCCGACACCTTCTGCGTCTGGGACTTCGTCGAACGTCTGGCGATCACCTCAAGCAATATCCCCGGTTCAAGTAACCGCTCCTTTATCGTGGCCGGTACCGGCGATCAGAGCGTGCCCCTGCCTTCCAACATCCAGCCGCAGGCTCTCAGCAAGGAGATGAGCGCGGTCGAGGACAGTCTGGTGAAATGGACCATCGAAAAAGACGCCGATCCCGCCACCTTCGACTTCGCC